>JAFZKM010000278.1 GCA_017553665.1 Lachnospiraceae bacterium | reverse complement strand
ATGTGTATACCGATATTACATTATAGCATATTCTTTTTGTAAATAAAAGTAAAAGTGACAAAAAATATTTATATGGATTTCTTGACAAAAAAAGCGCGTATTGATAGAATGAATTTGTTGCTGGAAACGTTTCCAGTATTCAAAAGAGTCTGTTATCCGGGAGGCGTGCATTACAAATGACAATTAAAGATATAGCCAGGATTTCCGGCGTTGCTGTCAGCACGGTATCCCGCGTTATCAACAACCATCCCGACGTCAGCGCCGAGTCCCGGGAGAAGGTCATGGCGGTAATCAGGGAGCATAATTTCATTCCGAACAACAGCGCCAGGGATCTGGTCCGCACAAAGTCGGACGCGGTCGGACTGATCGTCCGCGGTTCACAGAATACATTCTTCGTAGACATCATCCATTCGATAGAATCCGCTCTCGATGAGGCCGGATACACGATGGTCATGCGTCAGATCGGCTCTAATGACAACGAGATCACTTGCGCGGCTTCCATGGAGCGCGACAAGAGACTGCTCGGCATCATCTTCCTCGGCGGAAGATCGGACTACTCGCCCGAGGAGCTCGCTGTCCTCACGGTGCCTTACGTATTCTGTACATTTACGAATTCCTACGGAACACTTAAAAATACAAACTACTCTTCCGTCTCGATAGCCGATGAGGAAGAGGCTGAGAAAGCGGTTGAGGAGCTTATCCGCCGCGGCCACCGGGATATCGCCGCGCTCATCTCCGCATCCGATGACCATTCGATCTCACAGCTCAGATACCTGGGTTATGTGAAGGCCTTAAAGGCCCATAAGCTTCCGGTCGACGACTCGCGCGTCATACGCTGCGGTTCCTTTAATATGAAGGACGCATACGAAGCCACAAAGAAAAAACTCGAAGAGGGCGTACATTTCACCGCTGTCTTCGCGATCGCCGACAATATGGCGATCGGCGCTATGAGAGCCCTGAGAGAAGCAGGCATCGACGTTCCGTCGGAATGCTCGCTGATCTCGATCGACGGCATCGAGGTTTCCGAATATATCGATCCGATGCTCTCCACGCTCACCCAGCCCATGCAGGAGATGGGCCGCAAGAGCGTTGAACAGCTTGCCGAGCTGATCGGCGGCACCGGAAAGCACTCGCAGATCACGGTAAAGACCTCGCTCCGCGAAGGCGCGTCGATGCGCAGCATCTGAACGGGTAATATTGGGTTTACATAATGTTTAATTGGGAGGTATTTTTGTATGATCACCAGATCCAGCGGAATTCTTATGCCCATTTCGTCGCTGCCCTCTCCTTACGGTATCGGAACATTCGGTAAGGCGGCGTACGATTATGCGGATTTCCTCGCGGCCTGCGGCCTGACCTACTGGCAGGTGCTGCCTCTCGGCCAGACCAGCTACGGTGACTCTCCTTACCAGAGTTTTTCATCGTTTGCGGGCAATCCCTATTTCATTGATTTTGATATGCTCATCGAAGAAGGTCTGCTCGAAAAGGCGGATCTTGAGGGCATTAACTGGGGCACCAATCCCAGATATGTCGACTACGGCAAAATCTGGGAGAGCCGTTATAAGATCCTTGCGCTCGCGAAGAAGCGCGGCTGGGAATCAAACCTTGAAGACATCAGCCGCTTCAGGGCCGAGAACCACAGATGGATCGAGGAATACGCCCTCTACATGGCGTGCAAGAAGCACTTCGGCATGAAGAGCTGGATAGAGTGGGAGGATGACGAGATCCGTCTCCATCATTGGGACGCGGTCAACCGCTACCGTGAGGAGCTGCGCGAGGACGTAGAACTCTTCGTGTTCATCCAGTATCTCTTCTTCAAACAGTGGACAAAGCTTAAGAAATATATAAACGATCTCGGGCTGAAGATCATCGGCGATATCCCGATCTATGTCGCGCTCGATTCGGCCGACGTCTGGTCCGAACCCGACAAGTTCCAGCTCAATACCGAGAACATCCCGATCGAGGTAGCCGGAGTTCCTCCGGATTACTTCAGCGAGGACGGACAGCTCTGGGGCAATCCTCTCTACAATTACGACAGAATGCGCGAGGACGGCTTTGAGTGGTGGATCCGCAGGATCGGCGGCGCGGAGAAGCTCTACGACGTGATCAGGATTGACCATTTCCGCGGTTTCGCGAGCTACTGGGCTGTTCCTTACGACGCGGAGACCGCGAAGACCGGACGCTGGGTACAGGGCCCCGGCATCGCTCTCGTAGGCGTTATCACGAGCTGGTTCCATTGGCTTGATTTCATCGCCGAGGATCTCGGAGTCATTACTCCCGAGGTTTCGGAACTGCTTGAAGCATCGAAGCTTCCCGGCATGAAGGTCCTTGAGTTCGCTTTCGACTCAAAGGAGCCGAGCAATTACCTGCCTCATGTATATCCCGAGAACTGCGTATGCTACACCGGCACTCATGACAACTCTCCTCTCCTTATGTGGAAGGAAGAGGCCGCTCCCGAGGATATCGAGTTCGCGACACGCTACCTGGGCCTGAACCAGGCCGAAGGCTTTAACTACGGTATCATCCGCGGCGGCATGGGTTCTGTCGCGAAACTGTTCGTCGCTCAGATGCAGGATTACCTGAATCTCGGCAAGGGCCACCGCATGAACCTTCCCGGTACCGCGGTCGGCAACTGGCAGTGGAGAATGATGCCCGGCGAGGCTTCAAAGGAACTCGCGGCAAAGATACATGAGATGCTCCGCATGTACGGAAGACTTAATCCCGTGATCGTTGCCAAAGAGGAAGAAGCCGCAAGAAAGGCAGCCGAAGAAGCAGCGAAGAAGGCGGCTGAAGAAGCAGCTGCAAAAACTGCCGAAAGCAAAACAGAAACTGAATAATAAACTCAAAGGGGACGGTTTTGATCCGTCCCCTTTATCTGACAAAAAACTTACAAAAATGTAAGGATCAAAAAACTCCGCAAAAGAGGCTTAAACCGCTTTATTAAAATGCATCGGTATGCTAATATTATGAGCATGGGGGAGCATTTTTATGGCGGAGAGGATCAGCGAAAAATATATAGGGGAATTCTTCGGACTTTCGCCGGATGAAGAAGGAAAACAGGAGCTTGCCGAGATCAAAGGCAAGCTTAAAAAGATGGTTTTCGAACACGGTCATGACATCGTGACGATAGACGAAGATCCGGACGGCATGTATTTCATCGAGTCCGGTACCGCGGTCGTGCTCGGCCGCGAGGGCGAACAGCTCAATATCCTTCATATCGGCCAGTATTTCGGCGAATACGGCGTACTCTCGGGTCAAAAGCGCCTGTCTACCGTACGCGCTCTGGGGCGCACCGTCGTATTCAAAATGGAAAGCGAGGATCTGCTCGGCTTCCTCCAGAAGCATCCCGACATATACGGCGAGTTCATGAAGCGCGTATACGGCCAGCTTTCCAACAAGCATTCACAGATACTTGCTCTTTCCGGCATGAGAAAAGGCGTGCTGACGCACCCCTCGAATACCGTGCCGCTTTCACATAAGCAGCTCCTGATCAATTACGGCGGACTGCTGCTCATCTATATCCTCGCCTCACTGTTCATCCCGGCCGACACGGATCTTCCCGTGTTCGCGATACCGATCGTGTTCATGCTGGTCTATGTCTTTGTCACGAAAAGGACCGTTGAGTCGTTGATCACATCAAGTATCCTGGCAGCGATCCTCGTGTACCGTTCCGGTCTCTTTCCCGGCTTTGCCGACGCTCTGATGGACACCATGGGCGCATCGGACAATGTATTTACTGTACTCGTCATGGCGCTGATGGGCGCGATGGTCAATCTGATCGTTCATTCCGGCGGTGTTACGGCCTTCGAAAAATCTGCCGCCAAAACCGGCAAGACTCCGAAAGGCATCTTTTTATCCTCACTCGGGATCATGACCGCCACCTCGATCGATGACGGCCTCAATATGCTCTGTGCCTCATACGCCGCTTATACGCCCGCCAAAGAGAAGGGCGTGGTCCGCGAGAAGCTCGCGCTGTTTTACAGCCTGCTCCCGACGGTCCTCAGCTCATTCTTCCCGCTGTCGCTGTGGGCGATATTCGTTATAGGTACCCTTTCGGCCACCGTTAAGACCGACGCGCTCGGTATCTTCTGCAGGTCGATACCGTATAATTTCTTCTCGATCATCACGGTCATCGCCATGGTGCTCTTCGCCTTCGGAAAGCTCCCGAGGACACGCCAGCTCAGGGCCGCTGACCAGCGATACAAAGAAACCGGCGCCCTCTGGCCCGCCGGTTCGGAAAGATATTTAAGTATTCATGAGACCGAAGTCTGGGGCAAGATCACGAACGTCATGATCCCCATCGGCGTGCTCGCGGTCAGCTCGCTCGCCGTCCGCAGTTTCGTGACAAAAAGCTTCGTGGTGGACAGCGCCGTCGGTCTGATGGTAACGCTCGCGTTCATGTTCCTCCTGTACTGCTTCAGAGAGATCATGTCTCCCGAACAGTTCATGGAGCATCTGGTGGACGGTATCTCAAGCGTCACGCTGCCGATCATCCTGTACCTGCTCACAATGTGCTTCTCATCGATGCTCGATACGCTCGGGCTGCATGTTTATCTCGCCGAAGTCATCGAGATCGTAGATAAATACCTGTTCCTGCTCCCTGCGGCGACCTTTGTGCTCGCGATGCTGCTCACGATGCTGCTCGGCTCGTCCTGGGCCATGTACGCGATCACCTTCCCCGTCGTGCTCGGACTTACAAAGACGCTCGGACTTAATCCTCTGCTCTTCGTCGGCGCCATCGCAGGCGCGGGCATCGCAGGCGAAAAAAACTGCGCCTTCACGGCCGAGGCCCTGAATATCGGCACCGCGGTCGGCATCAATCCGCTCGCCGCCCGCAAAGTCAGGATCTCCTACAGCGCGGCCATCACCGTGGTCACCACCCTGTGCTATGTCGGAGCCGGGCTGCTGCTCAGGTGAACAAGGGGGACGGGGTTTTCGGTTCATTTTGCCGCCACGGCGTATTGTTCATATAACGCAGGTCACCGCGCACACAAGGATCCCGAGCACTGCCGCGGAAATGGCTATCACTCCGCCCGAAAGAAGGCATACCGCCCACGCCGCTACCAGCGCATATTTCATGACTGCTTCGATTACCTTTACGACTCTCATGATCTTATACAATGTCAGCTTCATATAAATACTCCTTTGCTCCGTACACAGAGCACTTCCGCGGTCCCTGCCGCTTCCTTCCTGCTTGCTACGGTTACAGAGTATAACATTTGAAGTCCGATAAAACGTACTTTGATTTATTTTTCGAACTTATTTTCGAGGTGATATACATGCCTGAACTGATATACAGACTTTTTTATCTGAAACGTGCGGACGCATCCGAAGGCGAAGCGGCAAAAGACCGCGGCGTCTGGGGCATTGTCTGCGGAATATCCGGTATCATACTGAACCTTCTGCTCTTCGGCGCGAAGCTTTTCGCGGGCATCATAAGCGCTTCGGTCTCGATCGTTGCCGACGCTGTCAATAACCTTTCGGACGCAGGCTCGTCAGTGGTCACTCTTCTGGGCTTTAAACTCGCCGGCAGGAAGGCTGACAGCGAGCATCCTTACGGGCACGGCCGCTTTGAGTACATCGCGGCGCTCCTCGTATCCGCGGTCATCATGGTGATGGGTTTCGAGCTCCTGAAGGAATCTGTCGAAAGGATCATCCACCCTTCCGAGACCGGCCTCGAGCCTGCCGCGCTAATCATCCTTCCCGCATCCGTCCTGGTCAAGTTCTACATGGCGTTTTACAACAAACGTTACGGCAAAAAGATCGATTCCACCGCCCTTTTCGCGGTAGCCAGGGATTCACTCTGCGACTGTCTCGCCACCGGCGCCGTACTCATAGGCGCTCTGCTCTCGCATTATACCGGCCTTAAGGCCGACGGCCCCTGCGGCGTTCTCGTGTCACTCTTCATCCTTTATTCGGGTTATTCATCCGGAAAGGAAGCTATCGACCCGCTTCTCGGCACGCCTCCCGAGCCCGAGTTCATCGATCATATCAGGAATATCGTCATCGATTTCGATGAAAGAGTCGTAGGCGTCCATGACCTGATGATACACGATTACGGTCCCGGCCGGCGCATCATCTCGCTGCACGCCGAGGTTCCTTCGGACATCGATATGCTCCAGGCTCACGATGTCATTGACAATCTTGAAAAGAAGCTGTCGGACGAGCTCGGGTGCGTGGCCACGATCCACATGGATCCCGTTCAGATCAACGACCCGCGCGTTAAAGAGCTTAAGGAAAAGGTAGCCATGCTCGCAGCCGAGATACACCCGGAGATCACGGTGCACGACTTCAGGGTTGTATTCGGAGATACCCACACGAATCTCGTGTTTGATATGGCGGTGCCTTTCTCCTGCGCCCTCGATGATACCCGGATAAAGGAAAAGGCATCCGGGCTGATCAAAAAATCGCTCGGACGCCGTTATTTCGCCGTTATTACAATAGACCGCGGTTAACGCAGTCAGCTTTCTCTCGCTGTTTTTCCGCCCACGATCACGTATTTCATCCCTGCCGACTCCCGGCAGGGATTTTCATATGTCGCAAGTTCATGCAGCTCTTCGGGTTTGAAAATGCACAGGTCAGCGTCATACCCTTCCTTTATCAGGCCTTTGCCCCGCAGTCTCAGCGCAGCGGCGGGCTTAAGAGTCATCCTGTTTATCGCCGCTTCAAGACTCAGCGCCTGTTTTTCAAGCACGAAATGCTCTATCATGTGAGTAAAGGTCCCGTAGACTCTCGGATGGCGCATCCCCTCCGTCGGATAGGTCGAATCCGAGATCAGGCTGCTGAACGGATCGCGGAGTATCGTCTCAATGTCCTCCTCACAGGCCATGAAATCGATCATCGTGACCATCCCGTCCTCTTCGATCAGCAGGTCGCAGCAGGCGTCGAGTTCACTGACGCCCCTTAACGAAGCTATCTCTGAAATGCTCTTTCCCTGCAGTTCCCTGTTCCTTTCGGTCTTTACCGATGTTACAAAGATGCCGTCCCAGCCCGCGAGCTTCGCGATATTGTCAAAGGAGGGGCCGTCCGTCCTCTCCTCTATCCTGCCGAGAAGATGCTCACGTACCGCTCTGTCCTTAAGTCTTTTGAGCACGGCCTCCGTTCCGCCCTCGAGCATATCCTGCGGAAGAATATGCATCAACTGGGTAGAGCCCGCCGTATACGGATATACATCGCAGCTCACGTCCATGCCGTCCGCACGCGCCTCTTCCATGAGCCGCAGCGCTTCGGGGATCTTCTTCTGCCGGTTCTGCCTTCCCATTGCCTTCAGGTGGCTGATATGCACGGGACAATTCAGCGCTCTTCCGACCTCGATCATCTCCCTGACGCTCTCAACGACACCGCAGCCTTCCTGCCTCATGTGTACGGTAAACGGGATATCGCCGTTCTCCAGCGGCCTTAACGCCCTGATAAGCTCCGATGTGGTATAAAAGCATTCCGGAGCGTACCCGAGACCCAGACTGACTCCGAGAGCTCCCTCGGACAGAGCCGTCTCCAGAGTCTTATGTATCGCGGAATAGTCCGCGTCGTCGAGCCGCAGCTTTTTATACCCCGCGATCCCCGCCCTTACGGTTCCGGCCCCCACCAGCATGTATGAATTGACCGGCGCGTTCTTAACGCCCTCAAGGTATTCCTTCATTGAACGCGTGGGTACATTGTCCCCTATCTCGCCCGTAATGGGCCTTAAATAGGCTTTAAACTCATCAGACGCATATTCACGCATCGGCGCTGCCGAAAGCCCGCAATTGCCGTTTACGATGCTCGTAAGACCCTGCGCGAGTTCCAGTGAGCCGTAGCCTTCGCGGTAAGCTTCCGCGTCCGCATGGCGGTGGATATCGATAAAGCCGGGCGTAACGGTATATCCGCCGGCGTCGATCTCTTTCGCGGCCTCAGCCCCGGTCAGATTGCCGTAAGCAGCTATCTTCCCTCCGGAAATGCCCAGATCGGCATTAAAGGCAGGATCACCGCTGCCGTCGATGATCCTGCCGTTTCTGATAACTATATCAAACTTCATGTTTTCCGCCTTCCAGAATATCTCTCATCATCCTGAGCGCCTTGCCTCTGTGGCCGATGGTGTTCTTCACCTCGGGCGGAAGCTCTCCGTCGGTCTTGCCGTACTGAGGCACCCAGAAGATCGGATCGTATCCGAAGCCGTTCGTGCCCCTGGCTTCATATGCGACCGAGCCCTCATAAGTCGCGAAGGAATCGGCCTCATGGCCGTCCGGGAACACGCATACCACAGCGCAGCAGAAACGCGCGCTCCTCTGCTCTTCCGGAACTCCCTCGAGTTTGTCTATGATCGCCCGGTTCTTGATCGTGTAAGGTGTATCCTCACCCATGAATCTGGAAGAATAAATGCCCGGCTGCCTGTCGAGATAGTCCACCTCAAAACCCGAATCATCTGACATTACAAGACAGCCCGCGTATTCTTCGGGCAGGTTCTCTGCCACTGCCCTGGCCTTTATGCGCGCGTTCTCGAGATAAGTCTCGCCGGTCTCCTCAACATCGAGTACCATGCCGATATCCTTTAACGATACGATATCGTATCCGGTTCCGGCCATTATCTCGCGGACCTCGCGCACCTTGTTCGCGTTGCCTGTAGCGAACACTATCGTTTTATTGTCCATAATCCAATCACTTGCTGGCCTCGATAACGCCCTTTGCCAGACCTGCTATGCCCTGGATCTCCGAAGGAATGATGATCTTCGTAGCCTGGCCGTCCGCAGCCTTTGAGAACGCCTCGAGAGACTTGATCTGAATGATCTGCTCCGCGTTGAGACCTGTATCCATCAGATACTTGATACCTACAGCGTCAGCTTCCTTATGAAGTCTGATCGACTCGGAATGACCTTCCGCTTCCTTGATCAGCTCGATCTTCTGAGCTTCCGCGCGAAGAACTGCGGACTCTTTTTCACCTTCGGCGCGAAGGATGGCTGCCTTCTTTTCACCTTCAGCGATAAGGATCTGCTCACGTCTCTCACGCTCAGCCTTCATCTGCTTCTCCATCGACTCACGGATGGCATCCGGAGGCATGATGTTCTTAACCTCTACACGGCCCACCTTAACGCCCCAGGGATCTGTAGCGACATCAAGGATGGTCTGCATCTTCGAGTTGATGATCTCACGCGAGGTAAGGGTCTCATCGAGCTCGAGCTCACCGATGATGTTACGAAGGGTGGTCGCGGTCAGATTGTTCAGAGCGAGGATCGGGTCCTCAACACCGTACGCGAAAAGCTTCGGATCGAATATCCTGTAGAATACTACGGTATCGATCTTCATCGTAACGTTATCCTTCGTGATAACCGGCTGAGGCGGGAAGTCCGCGATCTGCTCCTTCATCGAGCATCTCTTGACTACCTTGTCGATAAAAGGCATCTTGATGTGAATGCCTGCGCCCCATGTCGTATTGTACTTACCGAGACGCTCAATGATGAACGCCTGTGTCTGGGGTACAATGCGGATGTTCGCTCCGATCGCCCAAAGCAGCAGCGCGGCGATGACGATAATGATAAAATACTCCTCCATATAAACTCCTTTCACTTCCCCAAATATGATTCAATATAACGATCCGCAGGGGTTAACGGATCCTGTAAGCATATCTTAACACATTGCTCTCAAAATAACACCACCGGCGGTGCGAATTAAACTGGTTTATTTTTCAGCCTTCCGCGGTAAGTGATCTTATCCTCGGCGCAGGGTGTGACCACGGTGCTCTTCACCTTGCCTATGGAAATGTAATTATCGAGGATCGCCTTTATATCGGTGCCCTCGTAAGCGCGCTCGGTCGGCTCCGCGGTGATCGCGTATCTGACCGCTCCGTCCACGAACGAAGCCGGCTGCTCGGTATAGATATTGTTGTAAAAATCATCCTGAGCAATGGTACGGTCCCACAGGATGCCCTTGCAGTCCGCCACGGGGCAGCCCGGGAAGTTCAGGTTCCATATCTCATCGCAGCCTATCGGCTTTTTCAGGACCTCTTCGGTGACCTTCAGCAGGTATTCGTCCACCGTATCGAATATCCCGCGGTAATCCGTGGAAAACGCGATCGCGGGTATCCCTGCGAACAAAGCCTCCATGGTCGCTCCGATAGTGCCCGAATAGGCAATGTCATAGCCCGTGTTATAGCCGTTGTTTATGCCCGAGAAAACGATGTCGGGCCTCTCGGTCATGATCCTGTCAACGCCCAGCCGCACGCAGTCCGCCGGAGTTCCCGAGACCGTATAAGCCTCCACGCCTTCGATCGGGAAATCCTTTACTTTCTTCACATCGACATAAGTAAGTATGGTCAGTTTCTGCGACATCGCGCTGCACTGCGAGTCGGGCGCGATCACAGTGACCTTGCCGAGCTGCTTTGCCATCGCGGCCAGTCTGATGATGCCCTCTGCCGTGATACCGTCATCATTTGTAACCAATATACGCATCTGTGCCTCTTCCCCCGTTACGAATGTTTTTCAGCCTTCCTGCTGCCGTTCTTTACCGCGCGCACCATGATCAGCTGCGCCGTGACCGAAACCGCGATCTCCGCGGGTGTCTCCGAATATATCTCGATACCGATCGGAGTCGTGAGCCTTTTCAGATCCTCCTCGGTAAAACCGTCCTCAATGAGCCTCGCCCTGAGCTTTCCGATCTTGGTCCTGCTGCCTATCACTCCGATATAGCAGGCCTTTGACTTCAGCATATAATAAACACTCTCGTAATCGTGCCTGTGTCCTCTCGTCATGATGCACACAAAATCATCGGGAGTAAGCTCCGCCGAAAGTCCGGTGAGGTCCGACATATCAATAAGGCGTGTCTCAGCCTTTCCTCCGAACAGCGCGGGATCGGTAAACTCCGGTCTGTCCTCAAGCACAACGCATCTGAAATCACATGACGCAAGACACGGAACCAGTTTCTGCGAAACATGACCGCCTCCGAAGATATATACCTTTCCGGGCAATACGAGAAGCTCGGTATAGAACCTCCCGCCGTCCGTGTCGATGACCTTCGGCATGGTGGCGCGTTCCTCAAGCACCGCAGACGGAACGTTCGCGTCCGAACAGCCGTCTTCGTCCGAATAAACGGCTATCAGACCGTCGTCCGCTTCCGTCAGTTCAAGGATAAGCCTGCAGGCGCAGACTCCCTCAAAGGCCTTTTCTATCCTCTCGCAGAGCGCGATAACGGCCTTATCGCCGCCTTTTATGAATCTGAAATATACCTCGATATCTCCGCCGCAGACGCTGTCGAGCGAATCTTCCTCATTCTGCCTCAGCACATATCTGCGCGCGGCATTCGCTCCGGCGCGCAGCGCTTCCATCGCCGCCTGCTCCGCTTTGAATTCGGCTTCTCCCCCGCCTATCGTGCCCGAGATCCTGCCGTCCCTTGACACCAGCATATGAGCGCCGCTCCCGCGCGGCACCGAGCCTCTGCTCGAAACGGTCGATACAAGGACCGCGTCCTCTCCGGCCGCTGTGATATCATGCAATCTTCGAAAAAGATCCCGCATGTTCCGTTCATTCCTCCCATTTCGCGAAAAAGTTCTCAAAATTGTCGCTCGCGGTCTTATTGATCACGGCTACGAATTCCTTATAATCTGCGATGAGCTTCCTGCCGT
>JAFZKM010000277.1 GCA_017553665.1 Lachnospiraceae bacterium | reverse complement strand
GGCAGTGGCAGGCTTCCTCATATAACGGAAGGAACTATTTCGTTCCCGTATATAAAGACAATGCCGAAGGTTACGATCTTATGTTCCGGCAGGCTCCGGTCGACAAATACGGCTGGAATACTTCAAAGATCAAGTCACTCGCAGACATCGAGAACATCCTGGCTGATGCCAAAGCAGCAGGCATAAAATACCCGCTTCTGCTTCAGAAGAGAGCGCTGTTTAATAAGTTTTACATCGACAGATTCGATTTCTTTACGGGTTACGACAGATCGGGATTTGTGGCCGTTGACCGCAACACCGACAGTGTGGTCGATACCGTGCTGACACCTGAGTATCTCGAATACTGCACTTTGATCGCAAAGTGGGCGGAAGCAGGCTATATAGATGCCGGTGAAGATGTTTTAAAGGATGACTATGATTACTCACTCCAGTCAAAGAATTGGGCGGTTTCATGGTGGCTTGACATTCCGGACAATGATGAAGCCGACCTGCGCTGCGGACAGGATGTGACTGTTCAGCCGATCACTGATCGCTGGATCAATTCAAATACAACGCTTGCCTCATGCTATTGCGTTTCATCGAGCAGCACCAGGGAGCAGGCAAAGGCCTGCATCGATTTCCTCGGCCTCCTGTACACCGATAATTATCTGGCTGATCTTTATACTTACGGCATAGCGGGTGAGGACTTTACCTATAGCGGGAATGGTCAGGTTGTTCCGAATTATGAGAAATACAGCCACTCCATGTGGGAATCAACCTCGGCGGCTATTGTTTCATCGAGCTCGGGTGAGCCTGTTAACAGAGCCGATCTGTACAAGACATTCAACACCGAAGCGAACGTTTCATGAGCGGCAGGCTTCCGATTCGACACGAGCGCTGTGGAGTTTGAATACTATGACTGCTGCAATGTATTTGAAAAGTATGGCTTTGTTCTTGAGACCGGCGGCGTAGCCGTTAAAGATGTTGCGTCGATGATCGAGGCTTATCAGGCGGCTCTTGACAATGCAGGATACCGGAAGGTTCTTGCTGAATTCCAAAGACAGTATGATGCCTGGAAATGATAAAAGGCCCGGAGGAGGTCGGAAATGAGCAAACAGAAAAGAAAGACAGTCGGACGTGGATTTACAAAATCGGAGAAAACCGTACTGGGGCTGGGCGCTGCTCTTCTGGTATTGGGCATAGCTTCTCTGGCGCTTTCGATAATCAGGTCGCATGAGCTGCGGGACGCGCAGGATATCTTTATTTCACAGGGAAAGGTAACATACTGCGAGACAAAACAGCAGGAACTGACCGAGGAGCAGGCGGAGGAAATAGAGGAATACTGGGAAGATTACGGATGGCATCCTTATGTCGAGGTTGGCCATTATTACAAGGCAAAGGTCGATGTAACCCTCGACAGCGAGATTTACAAAGGAGTTTATTACTCTGACGATCCACTCTCTGTCGGAGATACAGTCGATGTGTCAGTCATGAAGAAGGCCAACGGTAAATACAAGGTCATTGATCCTTTAAAATATGACACCGCCCAGTACGCGTTCTGGGGTGTCGTAAGCCTGATAATCGGACTCGGGCTTGTACTGATCGCTGTTTTTACCAGATACATGAGCAACGCGAACGCGCGAAAACAGCGCAAGGCGCAGCAGCAGAAGGTCTGACGGAAGGCTTACCAGCATGGACAAATACGGCTTTGACAACTACATTTTCGATCTCTACGGAACTCTGATCGATATCCATACCGATGAACATGCCGACAAAACCTGGATACGCTGGTCCAAGTGGCTTGATAAGCATGGGATAAAGCATCCTGCGTTCAAGGTCATGCGAGACGAATTCTTCATGATGGACCTTGCTGCGCGTGAACAGGCCAAAGCGGAGGGGCAATTCGAATATCCCGAGATAGATGTCATCCCGATCTACAAGGCGATGTTTCTCGAATACGGGAACGATGAAGGCTGCCTCGCCCGGGAGTTTCTCGACGATGCCGGTTATGCCTTCAGGGAAGCCTCGAGGGAATATATGAAGCTGTTCCCGGGCGTAAAGAGATTCCTGAAAGAGGTCAAAAGAACCGGCCGCCGGGCATACATCCTGAGCAACGCGCAGAGATGCTACACATGGCCCGAGATATGTAAGTTCGGATTGCAGGATATGGTCTGCGATGTACTGATATCTTCGGATTTTCTGTGCATGAAGCCCGACATCGTGTTCTTTAACGCAATGATCGATAAGCATCAGATTGACCGCAGCCGCACCGTGATGATCGGCGACAGCCGTGAAAATGATTACGAGGGCGGACTGAACGCGGGATTAAGCGCGATATGGCTGGGACCGGAGAATCCGGCAAGGAAGTTCTATCGCTCGCCGAAATTTGTGAAATAATACTGATGGGATCGTTTGATGCTCCCGTATATGGAATACCCCTGCCTAATCTGACGGCAGGGGTATTTTGTCAGTATATTTTTATTTTATATTGTGCAGCCCGACGACATTGTCACCGACCTCAATATTGTTCCGGCTCAGGAACTCGTTCAGCCCTTCGAAATGCTCAGGCTGCCTGATCATCCCGGGTGTGTGCGCGTCGCAGCCGATCACGAACTTCGGATGATACTCCGATGCCATCTTAAAGAAACGGTCACAGGGATAGTTCCTGCCGTCCACAAAGCCGTAGCAGTTGATCTCTAGCGGGATGTCAAGATCCACGGCGGCTTCGGTGATGCGCGACATGTGCTTCATGTAGGTATCATCGTCACCGGTATAATTAGCCAGATCCGGATGTGCGAGATAAGAGAAGAGGCCGGTCTTCATGCCTTCTATTGTGTGTTCGACATAAGCCTTGAGTTTCTCCTCTTCATCGAACTTAAAGCCGACATAATGTCCGTTTATCTCATCGGGCACATAATGCTGTCCCTGGATGATATAGTCGATAGGATAATTCCTGAGTTCGTTCATGAGAGGCTCAAAGTATTTGAGCGTGTACTCGACCTCGAAACCGATCAGAATCTGTATCCTGTCTTTGTATTCATCGCGGAGAGCGAGGAGTGTATCCACGTAGCCTTCAAGCTCGTCCATGGTCATGCGCACGCCCGACTTGAAATCATCCGGGTAGGGCTGGGGAGTGTGGTCTGAGAAACCGAGTATCTTAAATCCCTCCGCGATGGCCTGTTCAATGTATTCTCTTTCGGTGCCGCTCGCGTGATGGCAGCGGACCGTGTGTGTATGGTAATTTGCTGAGATCATAATGCAGCCAGTCCTTTTTTACTTCAGGAATCCGTTCACGATCATCGCCTCAGCCTCATCTTCGGTAAGGCCGAGCGTCATGAGCTTTGTGATCTGCTCGCCTGCGATCTTGCCGATCGCGGCCTCATGGATCAGGGAGGCGTCGACATTGTTCGCGGCCAGAGCGGGGATAGCGTCCACGCGGGCATTGTCCATGATGATCGCGTCGCACTCGGAATGACCGTGGCAGCTTGCGTTGCCGCGGATGTGGGAGCGGAATACCTGCTCGGAATCATCGCATGCGACGGAGCGGGAGATAAGGTTGCAGCCGCAGCCCTCACCATTCAAGTCTACGTCAAAATTCGTCTCGGCATGCTGTCTGCCGTGAGTCATGATCTTTTCTTTTACAACGAGCGTCGCGCCTGCCGCGACATCGCCCTTTGTCTCGCGGATCGTCGAGTCTACGCCCTTGATCTGCACGGTTTCCATCTCAAGATATGAGCCGTCGTCGAGATGTACGATGGTCTGGGGATTCAGCACGATCTCGCCGTTGCCGTCGCCCTCGCCGTAATGCTTCTCAACGTAGCGTACCTTTGAATTCTTTCCCACGAAAAATGTATGAATGCCGTCGTGCTCGGACTTCTGCGTGCCGCAGTTGTGGATGCCGCAGCCGGCGATGATCGTCACATCGCAGTCCTCGCCGATGAAAAAGTCATTGTAAACAGACTCCGTAAGACCGGTCTCGCTGATGATGACGGGAATGTGCACGCTTTCATGCACGGTGCCGTCCTTGATCCTGATATTGATGCCGGGCTTATCCTCTTTAGTCGTGATCTCAATGTTCGCGGTGGAGCGGCGTCCCGCGCCCTCGCCGTTAGAGCGGATGTTGTAAGCGCCTTCGGGAACCTCGTGAAGGTCGGCTACTTCCGCGAGTAATCTCTTCTGTATCTCGTCCATTATAACTCCTTAAACCGCTGCGGCTTTGCTGCAGCCGGGCTTCGCAATATTTCCGCTCATGAGCAGCGGCATGATCTCATCCTTTGAGCCGGACTTAACTATCTGTCCGTCTGCCAGAAGTATGATCTCGTCGGCAATATTAATGATCCTCTCCTGATGGGAAATGATCACGATCGAGCCGTGCGTCTCGTCATGAAGCTTTTCGAAAACCTTTATCAGATTGTTGAAGCTCCAGAGGTCGATGCCGGCCTCGGGCTCGTCAAATACGGTGAACTGTGACTTGCGCGCAAGTATCATCGCGATCTCGATGCGCTTTAATTCTCCGCCGGAGAGGGAAGCGTTCACCTCGCGGTTGATATAATCGCGGGCGCAGAGGCCTACCTGGGAAAGGTAATCGCAGACGTCGGCGTTCATGTCCTTATCCGCGGGGCCGTTCGCCGCGAGTTTGATCAGATCCTTAACGGTAATGCCTTTACAGCGGATCGGCTGCTGGAAAGCGAAGCTGATCCCGAGGTTAGCCCTCTCGGTGATAGAAAGAGCCGTGATGTCACGGCCGTTGTAGATGATCTTTC
>JAFZKM010000276.1 GCA_017553665.1 Lachnospiraceae bacterium | reverse complement strand
GCGGTGGGCGCGTATTTCTTTTCTCCGGCCAGATCATAGCCTGCTGCCTTGTATGCTCTCCATACCAGCGCGCTGCAGTCGAAATAACCATCCTCCATGCGCTTTTCCTGGCTGTATTTGTCTCCGATGAAGCCGAGCGCCTTCTTGGCCGCTGTAAACGCCGTGCCTCCCTTGCTGACCGTCACATAGCAGACAAAGCTGGTCAGATCGCCGCATTTAACTGTGATGAATGTGCTTCCGGCCGATTTACCCTTTATAACACCGGCGGAGGATACCGTCGCGATCTTTTTGTCGGCGGAAGTGTATGTGACCTTGATCCCTTCCGGCAGGCCCGAAACCTTTATCTTCTGGGATTTCTTCTTTTTCAGGAGCAGAATGTCATCCGAAATATCGGGCGCATATGCCTCGATCGTATCGGTGAACTTCTTTCCGTCGGCAATTATCGTCAGATTGCATTTGCCGGCTCCGACGATCTCAAGGCAATCCCTGTTCCAGCTGCAGACCTTTTCATTGTCGCAGTCAACACTTATCTCACTGTACTCGGAAATGCCGGAAAGATTCAGGTATTCGTAATGTCCGGCTAGCCTGTAGCCCTCGATCGGCGTGTAGACCGGATCGGTGACATAGACCATTATCTCCGCGGAGGTAAGTTCTCCTCCGCCGGGCTGTCCGGACAGGTCAGGCCGGTAGTAGACCTTCAGCTTTACGCGGCCTTCTTTTATGCCTTTGAGCTTATTGCCGTTTATCTGTACCTCGCCGTCATAGGGATCATACCACCACCAGTCGGTATCATTAATGACCTCGGCGCGCTCAAACGAAGCGTTCACGGTTTCGATCGCGGTCTCGCTGTCCTTCAGTACCGCGATGTTCCGCTTCGCGGGACCGACGCCCCGGACCGTAACCGTGCAGGACGCGGAGTGCTCGTAATAGTCAGCGTCATAAAGGACGATCGTAACCCTATAGGTTCCGGCCTCATAGAAAACATAGCTGAACTTTCCGCCGCCCTTCTCCTCATAGGTATAGGTGTCCCCGTAGTAAGTGTACTGCCCTTGGGCCCCGTCCAGCTTCTGAACATAGGTCCAGTAGTACAAAGCCTCGTAAGAGGACTTGATCTTCAGGCTCATCCTCTCGTAGGCATCTACCTCGGCAGTGCTCTTGTTCAGCTTTGTGTCGGCAGCCGCAGCGGCTGGCCCGGCGCCGAATACACCGGCGGCCATCAGCACCGCGAGCAGCAGCGCCGCGATACGTTTAAGCTTATACCCCATACACAGTTACCCCCGTGTTTTATCAGTCAACGTAAGCGACAAAGATATTGCCCGCAGCGGAAAACGCCGCGGTCGCCTCTCTGGTCGAATACTTTACGCTCTTTTTCTTTGCCGGCTCATAAACGGTAACGGACACCGCGTCATACCCCGTTATGACGACAGCCGTACCGTCCGCCTTGAACGCGATGACGGGCCTTGATTTGTAAACATAATAAAGGATCTCGTCAAGCGTCGCTCCGGTCATGTCAAGCACGACGGACTTCATATTTCTGCTCATCCATTCGCAAACGCTCATCTTCGACGCGTCGAAGGACGAAGTATCGATATCGAGATTCTTGTGCATCAGGACCATCTTCATCGCGGCCTGAACGGAATCGTGTGCCGCGTCCGCGTCAAATGTCTTCACGCCCGAGATCTCGGACCTCGCGGTCTTGATGCCTCGCTCCCAGATGACCCTTCCGTTCGGGTCGAGCACGGTACCGGTCGAAACATCGGCCGCGGCAACGGTCTTTGCAGCGGAAGTATCCGCGAATATAACGTCTCCGAACGAATATGCGTAGAACTGTCCGGTCCTGCCTTCGGGCTCGGAAACCCTGGTCGTAGTGTCGAAATTGATCACCGTGTTCTGCGCGCCCGTAAGCTTCGGCGTCTCCGCGATATCCACGGACGAAGGAAGCGAAATATAGTACTCGGTCAGGATCCTGTCCGTAATTCTCTTCGTAACGGAGATCATGCGCGCAGGCTCGGTATAGCGGTTCATGATCGAATCGTCATCGGCCGGCTCATAGGTTACGGGCGAGCCGGGCAGCCTCTTCAGGCGCTTCAGCTTGAGCATGTTCTCGGTGATCTCGACGCCGTTCACATAATAACCGGACTCGGTGTAGGTCTTCAGCACATTGCCGTGGCCGTCCTCGATGCAGAGCTTGTACGCCGGGAGCAGCCTGCTGCCGTCGGCCAGGATCGAGATATCGTCAAGATAAGCGAACCCGTAAATAATATTGTTATTGATCCTGCCGTAGAGTCTGATGGTCTCGCCTTCACTCGTCGTGATCGGATGGATCTCGCCGGTGGTCAGGTCCATTATGTATATCGCCCTGGACTTCAGATCATCCTCATTGTCCTGCCATGCAAGATAATGCTCTTCCTCGCAGTACACGAGGTGCTCGGCCGGAACGCCCTCCGCGATGACCGTGAGTTTCTTCGTGGTCAGATCGAAGGTGTAGATCGACTCATAGAGCGAGAAGTAGAAAATGTTGCGGTCGCCGAGGTACGCGAAATCGGTCATGTCCGCGGTCAGCAGCTGGAAGCTTGAATTGACCGCGATATACATCTGTTCCTCAATGCGGTTGTCGGCCTTGATGAAGCGGTAGAGCACGATGCCGACTCTGCCCTCGTATTCGCCGCGGTTCATGTAGCCGTAGACCATGAAATCCGCGTCGCCGTTGTCATAAACATTGATCAGCTTAACGGCATGCTGGTCATAGTAATCGCGCGAATAATCACCGTTGTCCTCCCTGAACGTGAACGCCTTCATAAGCGTATTCGTCTCAGGTTCGTAGATCAGCAGCTCCCTGCCGTAGACAAAAGCAAGATACTGTCCGTTCGGGCTCGCGCCGGTCTGCGCGTCCGGGTCATTCGTGATGCCGAGTTTGAACTCATCGCGCATCAGCGAGGTATTCGCCACGTCGAACCGCGTCT
>JAFZKM010000275.1 GCA_017553665.1 Lachnospiraceae bacterium | reverse complement strand
GCCTTCAATTGATTCAAGAGGTCTGTCGATGAATTCGGGCCTGCACTGCACGGCGACCTGGATCCTGACGCCCTCCGGGATCAGTTTGCGGTCAACAAGCTGCCTTACGAAATCAAACTCAATCTGGGACGATGAAGGAAAGCCGACCTCGATGTCCTTAAAGCCAAGCTTTACGAGCATCTGAACGAATTCGACCTTTTCTTCGACTACCATCGGCTCCATAAGAGCCTGATTGCCGTCTCTTAAATCCACACTGCACCAGATCGGGGCCTTATCGACCGTCTTCTCCGGCCATCGCCTCCCCGTCACCTCAGGCAGCGGGTTGCGCGAGTATCTCTTAAAATTCATAATCTTTCTTCCCTTGTTTAACGGGGTCAACCCGGGACGGGCTGACCCCTGTAATATTACTCCTGGTTTTGATCGGCTCCCTGCTCGGAGATCCTGACCATAACGTCATTGACCTTTATCTCCAGCTGCAGATCCACCCTGGCCTTAACCTGTCTCGAGTAGGTTCCCGAAATGCATCCGGCCAGATCGATATAGAGGCGCAGGTCCTCGACCGTGAGCCTCTCGAGCTCGGACGCGGGTCCCTTCACGGTCACTGACGAGCCTACCGAGTAGATCACGCAGTCCAGACCTTCCGCAAGGTTTATCGGCATAATGCTGTTCTCACTCAGCTCGAGCGTCTTTTCCACCATCGGGCTGACCGTAACGACAGCCGAGATGTAGCTGCTCGCGTCCGCGATAAAGCAGTCCACTCCGTAATGCTCATGCAGATAATCCTCGGCGTCCAGACGTACCTCGATGTTCGAGTTCGCGCCCGCCACGCTGCAGGGGATCTCTATCTCGCTGATATTCTTGAGAGCGCTCTCATCCGCCGCGATAACGATGTTCTGAGGCGCGTATTCGATCTTCTCTACATAGTAACCTGCCGCGGGCTCCTCCGTGGTCGTGATCTTTATGTTAACGGCCTTCGTGGGATAAATGCCTACGGTTACGGGAACCGTGCTCTGCGATAGGCTTACCTTCTGCGAATCGATCTCATTGCCCTCGAAATCGTAAGCCACAAGCTCGCAGTCGGCCGTAAAGGTCGAGTTCGCGTCCTGTACGTCCACAACGGCCACAAGCTCCTTCACGGACTGCATCTGCGTAACCGACGCGGTCGCCGTGATCAGCTGGGGACTGCAGGTCGTATCGTAGCAGTAATAACCGGGCTTCAGCTCGCCGTTCAGCACGATCCTTACGTTGAAGGACTTGATCTCCTGATCCTCGAGCTTGACCGCCATCGTCTCATTCCTGAGCGAAATGACAACCTCGCTCGCGTGCTCCGAAGTGCATTCCACGGTGATCGACGCCATAAAGAGCGCGGTAAGTGAATTGAAATCGGCCGTAGCCTTGAAATCGTTCTCGGTCAGGGTATTGACGATCGATCTTTTGCCCTTGACCTTGATATCTACTTTGTCTCCGGATTCTATCGTGTACTGGTATCCGCGGTTCGTAAGAACATCATCATGCTCGATCTGCACCGGGATATTGTTGAAGGTCTGTGTTACCATCGGGTCCGCCACATTCATGATCAGGAACCAGGTAAAAGCGGCGAGGACAACCGAAAGTATCTTCAGACCCAGATTGTGTGTAAGTCTTTCTTTCATTTGTCTGCCTTTCTGCCGACCTTAACGCTGTGCTTCGCAAATGAGGCGGCCTTACCGAAGAAGCCCTTGCTCGTCTCCTCGGTATCTTCGGTCTTGTTCTGGAGCTCGATCAGACGGTCATAAAGGAACTCACGTCCCACGCGTCTGGTCAGCTCGCCGTTCTCGGCGATCGCGACGCCGCCGGTCTCCTCGGAAACAACGATGGTAAAGCTGTCCGTTACCTCGCTGATGCCGACCGCCGCGCGGTGTCTGGTACCGAGATCCTTACTCAGTCTGGTATTCTCGGAAAGAGGGAGATAACAGGTAGCCGATGTTACTCTGTTGCCCCTTACTATTACAGCGCCGTCATGAAGCGGCGTATTGTGCTCGAAAATGTTGATCAGCAGCTGGCTCGTGAGCTTCGCGTCGAGAGCGATACCTGTCTGCTCGTAATCGTCAAGCTTCACGCTTCGTTCGATAACGATCAGCGCGCCGGTCCTGGCCTTCGCGAGCTCATAGGTGGCCTTTACGATCTCACCGATGGTCTCGTCGGAGAACATATTCGCTTCCTGAGTCTCGAAGAAAGGAGTCATGATGTTTCTCTTGCCCAGCTGTTCAAGCGCTTTGCGCAGTTCGGGCTGGAACAGGATCACCAATGCCGTGATCCCGACTCCGATACCGTTCTGGAATATCCAGAGTATCGCGTCAAAGCCCAGGATCGTGGCCAGGATATAGAACAGGAAAAGTACCAGGATACCCTTCATCAGAACCCAGGCTCTGGTATCCCTGACCCACTTTATGATGTTGTAAATGAGCACCGCGATGATAAGGATCTCGATCACATCCATAATCGAAAATTTCATCATCGTGATGGGACTGATCATTTCCAGTATGAATTCTTTAATAGTATTCATGGTCTTCCCCGAAATCAGTTATTGTTGTTGTCGTCATCGTCAAGGGTCATCCAGGTTTCGTAATCCCCGTCGCCGCCGTCCTTCGCGTCGTCAGCGGGTCCGATGTTCTTCATGCCGAAGGCGGACATGTCCTCATCCCTGTCATAGCGGATGACGTCGCGGTCAAAGCCGGTTCCGTCCTCGTCAAAATCGCTGTCGTCAAACTCCTCGTAGCGGATATCCGAATCCTTCGGAGCCGCGGGAGCCTCCTTTATGTAGTCGCTCCTGTTGAAGGAGAAACGGTTCTTTTTCTTCGGAGGAGCAGCAATGCGGATGTCCTCTTCTTCCTCTTCGTCTTCCTCGTAGCTGTCGCCGCCGAATGCCGCGAAGCTGCCGCTGTCCGAAGTGTCCGAAGCTTCCTCCGCAGTCTCTTCGTCGCCGTAATCGCTCATGCGCTTTACGCTGTGGCGGGGAATGCTGACATTGACCTTCGGAACGGCCTTAACGTAGTAGTAATAATCGTCGTCCTCGAACTGAACGCGCTCGATGGCGGTATAATCAAGGACTCTCTTGAAGAATTCAAGCACTATCGCGATAACGCCCGAGAACAGCGACATCAGGATCAGCTTGCCCGCGTTGACCGATACGTTGAAATGAAGTACCGCAACCAGGAAACCGAGTATGTTCACGAGCACGCCCGCGCCGATCGATACGATGAACGCGAAGTCGAAGCTGCATCTGCGGATAATGTAGATGACTACGATCACCAGCGCGAATACCGCGATCGTGATCAGCATCTGCTTATTGGCCAGGAAGGCGTCAACAACGCCGGTAAAGAGGCCGATGACCTCATCCAGGTTCTTCAGGTTGATCTGCTGGCCCGAGAATGTCTTGATGACTCCGATCATGCTGTAGATGATCACGCCGCACGCGCACGGAAGCATCGAGAGCGGGTTCGCGGTGCAGCCGAGCACCATCGGAACGCTGTAGTGCAGGTTATATTTCGCGAGTACCGGTACGGCTACCGCGGCAAGAGCCTCATCGGGTGAGAATCTCATCAGCAGTCCGTACAGAACGATGTCCATCAGGAACAGCAGAACCGCCAGCAGTATCGACGCGTGAAATACATGCACGAGCATCAGCACCATCGCGAGGAATACGAGCACTCCGCCCGGAGTGACCGCGCATATCGCCGAAAGCAGCAGTACGATGGTCTTTGACGCAAAACGCTGGTCGTAGCCGATCTCGGTATTGATCCAGTTGAACACCATCGTGCTCAAAAGGAACTTAACTATCGGATTTATTATGAATCTCGCCTTTTGATATATCTTGAGCAAAAGGGTCCTGAATTCAAGCAGTTTCATTACCATGGGATCTTAATCCTCACCTTCGTCGTAATCTTCCGCCATACCCTCGGCGTAAGCGTCTTCTTCCCTGTAGATATCCTTCAGCTTCTTCAGCATGCGGTAATATTTACTGAGCTTTTTGCGCGAGCGGGCGTATTTGATGGAGTAGCCGAGCAGCGTGCAGATGAGGTAAAAACTCATGAGCCCGATGTAGATTCCGAGGGCCTTCCATCCGATCGCCTTATAGTCGATCGTAAGTACATTGTCCAATATATATTGCAGCTTATACAATGCGAACATCATGCAGAGAATGACGTAGGACAGCGTGACCATCAGCGCGGTCTTTAAGACATTGAACCTCGCGTAGTCGGTCTTGTAGAATTTGGACAGCTTAAAGTCCTTCTTCCCTTCGCCTTTCTCGTAGATCGCAAGCTGCGTCATGATCCTGACTTTTCTGTTGTTAAGCATACAGCCTCCGTTCCTTCGAGTGTACCGGCGTCCCTAAAAAAGGGCATAGTGATACACATACATGATAGAGTATATCACACTCGACCGACAATTTCGAGGATTTTTTTGTTTCAATTGTTTTACGGGAAATTACATGAATTTTACAAAATACCACATCAGCCGCATATTGTGGGCACACGGGCTTTATGGTAAAATCAATATGTTAGCTATGACGTGTATTATTTGAACGGAGACCATTTATGTTTAAAAAACACATTGAAAAACTTGATATTTCACCTTCACTGCTGGGTTTCGGCTGCATGCGCTTCCCTACTACGGCTGACGGCGAGATCGACGAGCCCCTTGCGGAGCAGATGCTCGACCGCGCTTACGAGGCGGGAGTTACTTACTTTGACACCGCGTATCCGTATCACGGCGGAAAGAGCGAACCCTTTGTCGGCCGCGTGATGCAGAAGTACCCCCGCGACAGCTTCACCTTCGCGACCAAACTTCCTCTCTGGAACGTTAATTCGCTTGATGACGCCAAAAGGCTGTTTAACGAGCAGCTTGAGAGACTCCGCACCGATTATGTTGATTTCTATCTGCTTCACGCCTGCAACCGCGATAAGTTCGACAAGATGGTCGAGCTCGGCGTGGTGGATTACCTTGTTTCGGAAAAGGAGGCAGGCCGCATCAGATTCCTCGGTTTCTCCTTCCACGATAATTTCGACGCTTTCAGGCATATCATCGAGTACAGGGACTGGGATTTCTGCCAGATACAGTACAATTACATGGACGTTGACGAGCAGGCCGGCGACGCGGGCGTAGCCCTTGCCGAAGCTCTCGGTATTCCGCTCGTTATCATGGAACCCGTTAAGGGCGGTTCTCTGGCGACTCTCCCCGAGGACGTTACGAAGCCCTTCAGGCATCTCGATCCCGAAGCTTCTAACGCTTCATGGGCGCTGCGCTTCGTAGCGAGCAAGAATAATGTTAAGGTCGTGCTCTCGGGCATGAGCACCCCCGAGCAGCTTGAGGATAATCTTAAGACCTTCATCGATTTCAAGCCGCTTTCCGAGGAAGAGGAAGAGGCTGTCGAAGAAGTGGCCGATGCCCTTCACAAGCGCGTATTTAACGGCTGCACGGGCTGCCGCTACTGCATGCCCTGCCCGAACGGAGTCAATATCCCCGGGAATTTCTCGATCTGGAACGATTACGGAATGTATAATAATGCGGGCCGCACGAAGTGGAAATGGGAACATGACATTCCCGAAGACGCGAAGGCAAAGAACTGCATAGAATGCGGAATGTGCGAGGAAGCCTGTCCTCAGCACCTGAGCATCCGCGAGAACCTGAAAGAGCTGCAGGCGATGCTGGATGATGTAACCAAATAAAAAACAGGGGGGCGCGCCCCCTGTTTTTAATATCCGAATTTGCCCACCAATGACTCATCGTCCTCGATCCAGTCGGTCACGTTTACCACGCGGTACTCTTCTATTGTATCGCGGATATATACCTTTTCGATGCCTGAGTTGATGATCTGGCGTTTGCACATTGAGCAGCTGTTGGAGTTCTTGATGTACTCGCCGG
>JAFZKM010000033.1 GCA_017553665.1 Lachnospiraceae bacterium | reverse complement strand
GTCAGCATCTCGAAGCTCTTTGCCGAAAGTCCTGCGATCTCGGCCAGCTGGTCGGGCGCGGGATTCTGGTTAAGTCCGCAGTCAGCGAATACGAATACGCCGTCCTCACCGTACTCACAGTTCGGAACGATCATCAGGAAGAATGCCGATGCGCTCTTAACGCCGGGTGCGGTCTTGAGGATCTGCAGGCAGGGGCGAAGGGTGTTCGCGGTCGAATGGCAGGCACCTGATACAACGCCGTCAGCGTCGCCCATCTTAACCATCATAACAGCGAAGGTGGTGTAATCGGTGGTAAGGCTCTGGAGCGCAAGCTCGGGAGTCATGCCCTTTGCCTGACGAAGCTCAACAAGCTTATCTACATAAGCCTGAAGCTTCTCTGCTGTCTTGGGGTTGATGATCTCAGCGCCCGAAAGGTCGAGGCCCTTGCCCAGATCGGCGATGTCAGCGGGATCACCTAAAAGAACGATCTTCGCGTTGCCTTCCTTAAGTGTGGTGGCAGCTGCCTCAAGAACTCTGCGGTCCTCAGCCTCGGGTAAAACGATAGTCTTAATGTTTTTTCTTGCACGAACCTTGATGTCATCAATAAAGCTCATGATATGCCTCCTGAATATTATTTTGAAATAACTTCCTTAGTTTCGCGAGCGATAACAAGCTCCTCGTTGGTAGGGATAACAAGGATCTTAACCTTTGAATCCGCAGCGGTGATGTCCTTAACCGGAACTGAGCAGCTGTCGGTGTTCTTCTCTTTGTCAACCTTGATGCCGTAAGCGTCAAGGCCTTCGAGAATGTTGTTGATGATGAATCCGTTCCACTCACTGATGCCCGCGGTGAATACGATGCAGTCTACGCGGCCGAGAACAGCCATGTAAGAACCAACGTACTTCTTGCAGTCATAAGCGAACTTATCGAGAGCGAGCTGCGCGCGGCGTCCGAGCTCTCCGCCCTTCTCAACGTTCTCACGCAGATCGCGGAAATCGGAATATCCGCCCGAAAGACCCTTAAGACCGCACTCACGGTTCAGATAATAGGTGATCTCGTAGATGTCCATGCCCTTCTTCTTCGCAAGGAACTCTACCGCGGAAGCGTCGATGTCGCCGGCTCTGGTACCCATGCAGACACCTGCAAGAGGGGTGAAGCCCATCGAAGTATCAACGCACACGCCGCCCTTTACGGCACTGATCGAAGATCCGTTGCCGAGGTGGCAGGTAATGATGTTGAGGTCCTTAATGTCCTTTCCGAGATACTCGGCAGCCTTGCCCGAAACGAACTTGTGGCTTGTTCCGTGCGCGCCGTAGCGTCTTACGTGGAAATCAACATAATCCTCATACTTGATATTGTACATGTAAGCGGTCTCGGGCATGGTCAGATGGAAGGTCGTATCGAATACGAGAACCATGGGAGTACCGGGCATAACCTCGCGGCATGCCATAACGCCGGTGTAAGCTGCGGGATTGTGCAGAGGTCCGAGCTCGAAGGTCTTCTTCATGAGCTCAAGTGAATCATCGTCAACGAGCGTGGGCTTCTTGAAGTACTCACCCGAAGCAACTACGCGGTGTCCAACAGCGCTGATCTCCGACATCGAAGAAATAACGCCCTGCTCCTTATCGGTGAGCAGTGAAAGAATGGTCTCAATGGCCTCCTTGTGTGTGGGGAGCGCCTTCTCGATGACAATATTGTCGCTGTCACCCTTTTTGTGCTTTACGAAAGAACCGTCGATGCCGATCCTGTCCGCGTTTCCTTTTGCAAGAACACTCTCGTTCTCCATATCGATGAGCTGATACTTAAGAGACGAGCTTCCTGCGTTCATAACAAGAATTTTCATTTAATTATCTCCTTTAAAAAATAAATAACTGAGTGATAAGGGTGCTTACGAGAGCAATGCCGCGTCGTAAGCGAGCTTTAAGCAGCCCATGACCGCCTGATTGTCATTCAGAGTGGCGGGAACGATGTAATGATCGATGTCGCTGATCTGGTCGGATTCCACATAGCCGTTCAGCAGCCGCAGGACTTCCTTCCTGATCATCGGATAAAGCTGTGTCTGCTTCATAACACCGCCGCCCAGAACGATCTTCTCGGGCGAAAGAATATAGATATAGTCACAGATAGCCTGCGCAAGGTAATAACTGATCCACTCCCAGACAGGGCTGTCCGCGGGAAGATCCTGCCCCTTGCAGTTCATGCGGGCCTCGATCGCGGGCCCCGCAGCCAAACCTTCCAGGCAGTCCTTATGAAAAACACAGTCACCGGGGAAATGATCGTCGGGATGTCTTCTGACGATAATGTGTCCGCCTTCGGGGTGGACCATTCCGTGAACGACGCTGCCGTTCGCGATAACTCCGACGCCGATACCGGTTCCGACGGTAATGTAAATGCCGTTCTTTAATTTGCGCATACAGCCGTAAGCTGCCTCGCCGAGCGCGGCCGCATTAACATCGGTATCGATCTGGCATGGTATGTTCAGCGCGTTCTTCAGAACGCCCATGACGTCATAGTTCTGCCAGCCCTGCTTATTTGTGGCGGTAAGGTGGCCAAAAGTTCCCGAAGCCGGATTAAGGTCCAGAGGCCCGAAAAATCCGATACCGAGAGCGCATACCATCTTTTCCTTAAAATAATCGATGATACGCGGCATAGTCTCATCCGGATCTTTCGTAGGAATGGAAATACGGTCGATGACGCTGCCGTCTTCCTCTCCTATGGCACAGACCATCTTGGTCCCGCCGCCTTCCAGTGCGCCTAAAAGCATAACTGTCCTGTGTCTCGCGCCCGTTTTGGTTTAAGCCCGTGTTCTTCGGAACACATGCTGCGAACGCGGTATCGTGCGTACACACGTATACAGAATCCATTATATACACCTTTTTTGAAATAAACAAGTAAATTATGGTGAAAAGAGTGTGAACTGTTACCATTCCCGCCATGCCGCGATTTCACAAAGTCTATACACTTCGTTCACAATTTGAACACGTTCGGAATTTACAATCACATCATGGCCAGACAAAAAGAGCAACACAAAACGGCCGGAGCGATCCGGCAGAAAGGCGGACATGACTTATGAAGAGATCAACCTTTACAAATACAGCACTTTGTACACTCCTTGCGGCATCGATGATGCTCGCGGGCTGCAGCGGCGTTGCAGGTACAACAGCCGCTTCCAACATCGCAGATACCACTACTCAGATAAAGACCCCCTCCACAGATTCGGCAGACGCCTCGAACGGCAGTGTTTCAACGGACAACCTCCTCCCCGGTACTTCCGTAGATTACGCAAGCGTGACCGCAAACGATCCCGCAGCCGTAGAGGCTGTCGACGCCGAGACTCTCTCAAGTGAGATCTCAGGCGATTTCGAGATCACCGGAGACGGAACGGCAGCCGTTTCGAACGGAACCTGCACGATCACAGAGGCCGGCGAATACACTCTGACCGGTTCATTAAGCGGCAGCATCATCATTGATGCCGGTGAAGACGCGGAAGTTACGCTGGTACTCGCGGGCGCTTCGATCACTTCTTCCGACGCGGCACCGATATATGTAGTTTCTGCGGATAAAGTAACCGTAAAGGCGCAGAACGGCACCTACAACGAGATCGTTGACAACCGTACCGCTTCGACCGGCGATTCGGAAGAAAAGACTCCCGCGACGGGCGCAGGCGCGATCACGGCTTACTGCGATCTTACGATCTCGGGCAAGGGCACTCTCGTGATCACCGGCAATTACAATAACGGTATCCACACCACAAAGGATCTTAAGATAAAGAACCTTACACTTAAAGTACGTGCAGCGGACAATGCTCTTAAGGGCAAGGACAGCGTAACCGTTGAAGGCGCGCAGATCATAGCGATCGCTCTTTCAGGCGACGGCATCAGGACCGATAACAGCAATGTTTCCTCGAAGGGCAGCCAGCGCGGTACCGTTACGATCACCGATTCCACTGTAAGCATCTACTCGACCGGCCAGGGCATTGACGCGGCATACGACGTGATCATCGGCGGCGAGACCAACATTAACATCAACACCGGTTCCTATTCCGAATACTGCACCGACAAGAAGGCCGAAAGCTCAGGAATCAAGGCGGACAATTCGGTAACGATCGAAAACGGCATCATCTATATCAACAGCACCAAGGACGCCATTCACGCGAACAGCGACGTTCAGCTGGAAAACGGCAGCTACGGCGCGGGAGTTGTTACCGTAAGCGGCGGCAGCCTCGTGATCAATGCTTCGGATGACGGAATCCACGCGGATTCGACGCTTAACGTCACCGGCGGATACATTGATATCAAGACCT
>JAFZKM010000274.1 GCA_017553665.1 Lachnospiraceae bacterium | reverse complement strand
TTCGGTAAGTCCCTTTATCGGGTACTCCGCGGGAGAATGCAGGCAGGGCTTTAATCTTCCGTCCGCGGTGAGTCTCAGCCTGTTGCACTCCGCGCAGAAATGCGCGCTGACGGGGCTGATAAGTCCCACTCTTCCCTTTGCTCCGGGCAGGCGGTACATCCTCGCCACTCCGTCGCTGCCGGCGCTCTCGAGTCCGGGAAGTGCCGCGAGTATTTCGTCACATGATATATAGGCCTCCCTTGAAAATGCGCCCTCTACCATAGGCATAAGCTCTATAAAGCGCACATCTACAGGATATTCCACCGAAAGCTCCGCGATCGCTCCGATCTCATCATCATTAAAACCCGCAATAAGAACAGAATTCAGTTTTATTGTCTCAAAACCTGCCTCAAGCGCGGCCTCGAATCCTGCTATTGAGTCTTTAATACTTCCTATCCGCGTCATTTCGGCGTATTTCTCCGCATTAAGCGTATCGAGGCTTATATTGATATGCCTGACGCCTGCCCCGACCAGTTCCTTCGCGTATTTCGGCAGAAGTATACCGTTTGTGGTGATGCAGACTTCCTCTATTCCGTCGACTTTTGCGGCTCTCTCGCATATCGATATGATATTCTTCTTCACAAGCGGCTCTCCGCCTGTGATCCTGAGCTTTGTAACCCCTAAACCTGCAGCCGCCCTGACCGCCATGATCATCTCGTCCTCGGTCAGCATCTCCTCATGCGTACGCTTGCATACGCCTTCGGCAGGCATGCAGTAGCGGCATCGCAGATTGCACAGGTCGGTCACCGACATCCGCAGATATGTGATCGCCCGTCCGTATGTATCCAACATGATAAATCAATATCTCTTTCTGCCCGCTCTTTGGCAGGCATAAACTCCACACTGCATCGCTTTTCTGAGCACTGCGCACTTGATCTATGTGCCCGTCAGCGCGCGCAATCTGCCGAACCCTCTGACGCAGCCATCTTCAGGCCGTGCTCTACGGCATCTTTTACCGCATTGAAATTCTCCGCAGCAGCCTTCGGACTGCCCGGAAGATTGATTATCAGAGAGCTTCCGCGAAGTCCCGCGACACCTCTTGATAAGCATCCTCTCGGCGTGATCTGCATGCTCGCGGCTCTCATGGCCTCGGGTATGCCTCTCGCCTCACGCTCGAGCACATCCAGAGTCGCCTCCGGCGTAATATCGCGTCTCGCGAAACCTGTTCCGCCGGTCGTGAGTATCAGGTTCACACCGAGCTCATCACTGCAATGCAGTATTGCCTTTTTTATCTCCTCGGCCTCATCCGGTACGATCGCCGAATAGACCGTTTCCATTCCCATTTCTTCGAGAATCCCGCACAGTACGGGACCGCTCGCGTCTTCGCGTTCTCCCCGCGAGCACCTGTCACTGACGGTGATCACCGCCGCCCTGTAAGCCATGTCATTCTCCTTAAAACTCTTTTACTATATTTTACCTAAATATGCTTATTTTGACAATAATCAAGTAGGTTTACACCTACTTAATTATTGCACAAATAAAAGGCTTGGAACTCCGAAGAATTCCAAGCCCGAATGCTCATTTATGAAAGACCGCTTCTATTGTCTTTCCGTTAGTGATATTTATCCTTACAACTTTTACGGTTCCGTCCGCATTAAGGGTGATCGTATAACCGATCGCGGCACAATTGTATGCCTGCGCATATTCGATAAGGTAAGATCCGTCGCTCTGCTTCTCAGCATCATCCGCACGGAAGACACCCATATAGTTCTGCCAGTTCATAGGGTTGTCTTCGAAATCGGCATAAGGAACATAATTCGCATAATACTTGATCTTCCACAGCTCATACCAATTATCGTCTTTATTGTAGTAAAACCTCATCGAGCCGCCGTCGCTGTTAACATAATCGCCGATATAGTCATTCAGAGTCAGATTTCCTTTTACGGTACCGGTTTTATCATCCTTCTTCCCGTCGTCGGAATCTGCTGTCTTCACTCCTGCCTTCGTCAGATAAATGTCCAGCGGATCCTCATCTGTGCGGGTGAGAGTAGCTTTCTCCTGATAACCGTCCTCTACGATAGTTCTGGTATAATAGAGCGTATCGCCGTCCAGTCTGAACTCAAAGTCCACTACATGCTCATCATCACGTCCGGTATAAGATGTAAGAACGTTCTCTTCCTTCGGCTCATAAATATCGTTAAAGAATCCTTCGGAATAAAGAGGCGTAACAACAAATGCACCATACGGAAGTTTATACTCTTCAATCGCCTCAAACACGCCGTCTCCGTAGTTATTAACAGCGGGAACATCCTTTGCGATAGCGATCATGTACTTATCGTTTCTGTAAACGCCCACGATCGCAGGATTATCTGTTGAAGCGGTTTTCGCTCCTTTAACCTTGACTTTCGCGACCTTGCTGTACTTGCCCCATACAGTTTTGCTGCCGCTCTTGAGGTAAGCGCGTACCTTGAACTGATACTCGCCTTCGGTAAGCTTCTTTGCAGTATAAGTCCTCGCTGCGGTTCCGTCTTCCTTGATCGTGGCGAGCTTTGTGAACTTCTTCGCGCCGGGCTT
>JAFZKM010000273.1 GCA_017553665.1 Lachnospiraceae bacterium | reverse complement strand
GACCGGAGGTCCGGCAACCTTGTTCACCCGTTTTTGCATTGAAAAATCCTACCCTATGGTGGAACTGTCAGTGCGCCGTTTCATATTTCCTCCCTAAGGTAGGAAAACCCGCGGGGCAGTTAAGAACCTCCGCCATAAGGTGGGAAAACCCGCCGGGGAAACACTAACGCACAAAAAAGCCCCGCCGTTCAACTCCGGGCGGGGCGATGATCAGTACACAGATTAATTATCTAACTACATTATTCACCGGAGCGCCTGCAAGGAACGCCTCGATGTTGCCGGCGGCAATGTCAATGAGACGGCGCCTTGTCTCACCGGCCGCCCACGCGATGTGGGGAGTGAGGATGGTGTTAGGCGCGCCGAAGAGCGGATTGGACTTCTCCATCGGCTCTTTCGAGATAACGTCGGCGCAGAAGCCGCCGAGCTTGCCGGACTTCAATGCATCAACGATGTCCTGTTCGTTGACGAGCGGACCTCTGGCGCAGTTGACCAGGAGGGCACCGTCCTTCATAAGACCGATCGATGACTTATTTATGATCTCACGGGTCTCATCAGTGAGCGGAGCGTGGAGCGACACGATATCGGCAGCGGCAAGTCCTTCAGAGACTGACATGAACTCAACAACACTTCCGTCAGCCAGTGTGCAGCTCTCGCCGGGAGTGAAGTGATGGGGTGTGGCGCTGACCTTCATGCCGAGAGAAGAAAGGATCGCGGCAACGCGCCTTCCGATCTGACCGAATCCGATGATGTGCGCCCTTAAGTTCCAGAGCTCGATGATGGGAGCCTTGAAGAAGCAGAACTGAGGCGAGCTGATCCATTCGCCGTTCATGACCGCCTCGTTGTGAAGTCCCACCCTGTCGCAGAACTCGAGGATGAGGGCGACCGTCATCTGCGCTGTGGCAAAGGTCGAATAAGCGGGTACGTTAGTAACGACGATGCCGTGCTCCTTGCAGTAGGGGATGTCCACGACGTTGTAGCCTGTGGCCAGGACCCCGATGTACTTGATCTCGGGAAGGCGGGAGAGCATCTCAGCATCAAAAACGGTCTTGTTGGTAAGCACGATCTCGGCTCCTTTTGCCCTCTCATAAACAAGTGACGGCGGCGTAACGTCGTACACCGTAACTTCTCCGAATCTGTTCAATATATCCCAGGACAGATCTCCCGGATTGGCGGCCGAACCGTCCATTATCACTATCTTCATAAATATATCCTCCAATGGTTTTCTTTATTTTACATTTAAAGTAAAATTATGTTAATGCTTCGAAATGAGAGGGAGGACCCGACTATGTATTTACTTTGTTACGGCAGATCCGACAGAGCCCGCAAGACCGGAGAATACCTGATGGAGGTGCTCAAAGGCAGGTGGATAGAGAGTGCCGATTTCTTCTCTTCGAGAGATCCGCTCCCCGCTCATGAGAAAGACGGAATAATCGTCATGCTCCTCCCGCTTGAAGCTTCGATAAGGATATTAAACGATAATTTCTCCCCCAATCTCAGGCCGCTGCCCGTGCTCTGCGTATCACCCGAGCGCAAGTTCGCATGCGTCCTCTCAAGGGGAGACCATACTACGCTCGCGGATACCGAAGCGGCATTCGATGCGATAGCCAAGCTCCTGGGTCCTGACTGCTTCAGGAACTTCGGAGGGATCGCCGACATCGCGCCCGACCTGTCCGAGGCCATCTCATCCTATGACATGAAGGTCAACGACGAGGCGGTCCTCGAGAAGATCAGCGAGCACATCCGCGCGGGAGGCAAGGTCAACCTCTATTCCGACCTTCCGATCACCTTCGCCGAGCCCAGTCTCGACAGCATGGTCTTTGATTACAGCAAATACGGCATGGACACCAGAGAGTCCTTCTGCCAGGCTTATATTTCCGAGAGGAAGACCGGAAGCGGCTATCCCTCGATATTCGTAACATGCACGAAGCTCCCCGAGACGGGCGGCGTCAAGGACGTTCTCGTCTTAACACCCAAGCTCATAAGCGTGGGCCTTGAATTCACGGGCAGGGTCGATACCGGCTATGTCAGCGATTTCGTCTGGGACAGCCTCGAAAAGCACGGCCTCAATCCCGAGTCGGTCTCAACGGTCGCCGTATCTTCTCTCTTAAGAGACAGCGAAGCCGTTCACGCCATTGCCGACAGGCTCGGAGCATCCGTTACCGCTTTCAGCTCCAAGACCCTGAATGAGGTCAAGGTGCCTTTAAGGATGACATTCGCACCCCAGGCCGTTACCGGCGAGCTTTGCACCGCGGCAGCCTGCCTTGCCTCAAACGGCGGCAAGATCCTCATCAGGAGGGCAGGCGGCAATGACGGCGTGCTCTTTACCGTTGCCTTAAGGAAGGGTACGATCTCCCTGACAGAGTAAATATTGAAATTCGGGGAAATTAAATATTTAATTAAGTGGGAGGTATGCATATGAAAAATTCAGGAAAGTATGTAAAAGCGACAGCTGTTTTCACACTGGCTTTCGCAGCATCGGGAATGATGCTGTCGGGATGTAAGGTTGATACAAAGAAACTTACGGACGGGATCGACGATATAAGCAATATCGTAAAGCCCTATGCAAAGGAAATAATATCCGAAAACCCCTGGAACAAGGTTACTCCCACGGGCACGCCGATCGTGCTCCCCGAGGCTGCTCCCACGGAGACACCCGCTCCGACCGCGACCCCGGCGCCCACGTCCACACCTATCCCCACTCCCACGCCTATGCCCGAGAGAGTTGATTTCTCTGAGCTTATAAAGACTGACCTCGGCAATAACTTCACGGTATCGAGCGAGGACTTCGGCGAGAGCTATGCAGCCGATGGAGAGGATACGATAATATCCGATTTCAAGGGCAACAGGATCGCAGTCGAGGCCAAGGATAATCCGGCGGCCCAGCAGGCGATCAACCTCATCCTGAACTCATATTATCTGAAGGCCGAAGGCATCTATAAGGAAGCATCCGCAAGGGCGGCAAGCTTCTATACCCTGAACAAGGCAGCGGACGAGGTCTACCATACGGAGGTAACTTTCGCCCATTCCGATAACGGCAGGATCCTTTCGGTAGTCATCACCGTCTCGGTCAAGCAGGGCTCGAAAACGATTAAGAGCGAGACCAAGGTCGAGAACTTTGACATGCTCACGGGCCAGTACGTAAATCTCGGAACGGTATCCGACAACCCTTCCCGCCTTAAGGTCGCTCTGATCAACGAGCTCAATAAGGAAAGACTTGCAGTAAAGAAGACCGAGACCGGCCTTAAGAACGAAGCCGAGGAATTCCTCCCTTCAGAGAGCAGCACGGACGAGACTTCCGCAGAGACTGCAGAGACTTCGGCAGGCACGGACGAGACCTCAGAGACAAGCGCTTCCGGCAGCAACACTGAGGAGCTCATCCTCGCATCCGATGTAACTGATGCAACAGATACAACGGAAACTACGGAAGAGACGGCCGGGACCACTGCAGCCGAGACCAAGGCTAAGGACAAGGATAAAGAAAAAGATAAGGACAAAGATAAGAAGAAAGATAACAAGGACACAGATGACAGCAGCGGGACTACTGCCGCCAAAGAGACGGAAAAGATCAGTACGCG
>JAFZKM010000272.1 GCA_017553665.1 Lachnospiraceae bacterium | reverse complement strand
TTTATGAACCGCAAACCCCGGCCCTTTTATTTCTGGTTTATAAAGCGTATAGTGTATTCTCGTCGAAGTTCAGGAATACCGTATCTCCTACAGTGTAGATATTTGTGGTCTTGGGATTGTATTCCTGGATCTTGACCAATGTATCGCCGATCATAACGTGGTAATCCTGGTAAGCGCCCATGAAGCAGGAGTACTTAACGGTACCCTTTACGGCGCCGCTGTCGCCGAGGAAAGCGCCCTCGGGACGGAGCACGATGCTGCACTCGGCGCCTGCCTCAAGGCTGCCCGTCGCGCAGCTGACTTCGGTATCGCCGATCACGGCGATATCCTGGCTCTTTACGACTGCCTTCAGGAAGTTCGCCTCGCCGATGAAGTCGGCTACGAACTTATTGTTCGGGTAATAGTAAGCCTCTCTGGGAGTCGAGATCTGCTCGACAAGTCCGTGGTTCATGATGATGACCTTGTCGGAGATCGCCATTGCCTCGCTCTGGTCATGGGTAACATATACCGCGGTGATGCCGGCTTCCTGCTGGATCCTTCTGATCTCGGTACGCATCGAAACACGAAGCTTCGCGTCGAGGTTCGAGAGAGGTTCGTCGAACAGAAGCACGCCGGGCTCGATAACGAGTGCTCTCGCGAGCGCTACGCGCTGCTGCTGTCCGCCGGAGAGCTGGTTGGTCATGCGGTTTTCCATTCCCTCGAGGCCCACGAGCGCCAGGATGTCGGTAACCTTTTTCTTTATCGTTGCCTTGTCCATCTTGCGGAGCTTAAGTCCGTAAGCGACATTGTCAAAAATGTTGTAGTGAGGAAGGAGAGCGTAGCTCTGGAAAACCATCGCCGTGTCTCTCTTGTTCGGCGTGAGCGCGTTGATAGGCTCATTGCCGAGATAGATCTCGCCCTCATCGGGGCTCTCAAAGCCCGCGATCATGCGCAGCGTGGTAGTCTTTCCGCATCCTGACGGACCGAGAAGCGTTACAAAGCTGCCGGGCTCGATCTCGATGTTCGCGTCCTTGACCGCGTAGAAATCCTTACCGGTCTTGGGATCTTTATATATTTTTGAAATATGCTCCAGGCGTACGCCTTTTTTCTCTTTTGCCATATCTTTTATCTCCATCAATCTGCCGACTTAACCATGCGGCTTGTTCCAAAGTGTTTGATTGTAAGGTTCATGATCAGTACCGCGCTGTAGGTGATAGCGATCAGTATCGTAGCGAACGCGCAGGCAATGCCGTACGAGCCCTTCTCCGCGAATTCATTGATCTGTACCGTGATGAGCAGGTACGAAGGCGTAACCAGAAGGATGATCGCGCTGATCGCGGTGATGCTGCGGACGAAAGAGGTTACGAAGCCGCTGAGGAAGCTGTCCTTGATCAGCGGGAGCGTGACGGTCATGAATACCTTGAAGCTGTCAGCGCCCATGTCGTAAGCCGATTCTTCGATGCTCTTATCGATCTGCCTGAGGGCCGAGATACCGCTTCGGGTACCGGTCGGAAGGCTTCGCACGATAAATACGATGACCAGGATCGCGCCTGTTCCGTACAGGCCCTGAAGTATGCCGCTGCCGAAGAGTCCGCCCGAGAAGCCTCTGATATATCCGATACCGAGAACCGTTCCGGGAACGGCCATCGCCAGCATTGATACGGCTTCGATGAAGCCTTTTGACTTGAACTTTCGCTTAACCACCAGATAGGAGATTATCATGGACAGCAGAGCCGTGATCGGCGCCGATATGAGCGACAGGATGAAGCTGTCCTTGAAGGCCTTGAAGCCCTTGTATCTGGTAAATACCTGTCCGAACCATTTGAACGTAAGATGGAAATCATAGCCCCAGGTGCGGAACAATGCGCCGAACGGAACGCAGATGTACATTATGATGACGAAGAGCGCCAGCGCCGAGCAGATGATCGAGAGCGGAACGGTCACGCTCCGGTCGGTGATCAGCATACGCTCTCTCGATGCCTTGCCCGAAAGGGTGGCGGTGCTCTTTGCCTCGAGGTAGTACTTCTGGACTACGAACATCAGAAGCGTGATGCCGAGGAGCACTACCGCCATCGCGGCCGCGCCCTGCTTGTCGTAAGCGCCGGTTATCTGCAGATAGATCGTCGTGGCGAGTGTATCGTAGGATCCGCCGATGATCATCGGGTTCGCGAAGTCGGCGATCGACTCGATGAAGGTTACGAGGAAAGCGTTTCCGAGTCCGGGAAGGATCAGGGGGAATGTCACTGTCATGAATACCCTGAAACGGGACGCGCCCATATCGCGGGCCGCTTCCTCGAGGGACGGATCGATGTTTTTCAGAAGACCTTTAAGCATCATGTAGCATACGGGGAAGAACGTAAGGGTCTGAACGACCGCGATGCCCCAGAAGCCGTAAACGCTGTTGTCATAGATCTTCAGAAGGAATCTCGTGATGATGCCCGCTTTTCCGAAAAGCATGATCATTGAGAGCGATAATACGAAAGGAGGCGATACTACAGGCAGCATCGAAACCACCTTGAACAGTCCTCCCATGAACTTTGAACGAACCTTAACGTAAACTTCCACATAGGCGAACAAAAGGCCTATGAGGGATGAAGCGATACCAACCAGGAATCCAACCTTCAATGTATTGGAAATGGCTCTTCTGAAATTCGGGAGCTCAAGGACTCTTTTGAATGTTGAAAGCGTAACTCCGGATTCGGAAATAAAACTGTCAACCAGAAGGATCGCCAATGGATACAGAATAAAGACTGTCAGGAACGCGATCAGAAGGATGATGGTCGTGACCATGATCGGATCGCCGAACAGCTTTTTTCTGTCAAGGCTGGCACTTTGACTTTTTGCCATATATCATGTCCTCCCTGTTATTAGACGGAAAATAACAGGAGCGGATGTTTTATGCTACATCCGCTCCCGATGATCAGTGATTACTCAGTCTTGAAACGATCGTCTGCAGCGCTTCCGAGAGCCTTCATAACTTCTTCGACGTAAGTTGTGGTATTTGCCTTTGCATCTTCGAAGTCATACTTCATAACGTTCTCGGGATCGAGACCGAACTCGGATGCAACATCGGGCTGCTTTGCGTTGTCGATAACGAGGAACTGGTAGGAACCGTGCTTTGCGCCAAGCTCAACACACTCGGGGCTTAATGCGTACTCGATCCAGAGCTTTGCAGCATTGGGATGAGCGCAGCCCTTGAAGATCGCGGTAGCACCGATCTCGAAGGAGGTTCCCGATGAAGGGATAACGAGGCCTACGTTCTTGTAGCCGTTATCAACGATCTGTGTGATTCCGTCATGAAGGAAGCCGATGCCGACTACACATTCACCTGTTCCTACGTTCTTGGAAGGACCGGAACCGGACTTGGTGTAAACTTCGATGTTCTTGTCGAGGTCAACGAGGTACTTGATGCCCTCGTCATGGCCGTACTTCTGGATCATTGTGTTAACAACGAGCTTCGCGGTACCTGCGGTGTTGTAGTTGGAGAGCCAGATGAGACCCTGATACTTGGAATCAAGAAGATCCTTCCAGTCCTTGGGAGCGTCGATGCCGAGACGGGTAAGCTCGTCCTTGTTAACCATGAATCCGAGGATTCCCTTGTAAATGCCGTACCAGCAGCCGTCCTTATCGCGATACATATCGCTCATGAGGTGCTTTGCGTTTGTAGCTTCGTAAGGAAGGAGCAGGCCCTTGGATGCCGCTACGTTGTAGGGATCGGTTGTGCCGCCGAACCAAACGTCGCCCGAAGGATTGCCGTTTTCTTCTTCGATCTTGCTCTGAACCTCACCTGTTGAAAGGCGCTGATACTTAACCTTGATGCCGTAGATTTGCTCGAAATTCTCACATGCGGCTGCGAGGTATTCTTCCTCACATGAGCCGTAAACAACGAGCTCGCCTTCTTCCTTGGCGGCCTTGACCAGAGCGCTGTCAGCGCCTGAATCGCCGGAAGTCTTGTTCTCGGCCTTCTTGCAGCCGATGAGGCTGAACATCATGAGACCGATCAGTACCAATGCAATAATCTTTTTCATATTTTTCTCCTTTCACTGCGTTCCGGGCAGCAGCTTTTGCTGTCTGCCGTTCAGAACTGCTCTGATAAGAAAAGGATAGAAGAAAAAAGTGAAAAGATATACCCGTATTTCTGTTTTATTATCCGAATTTCTGAACAGGACTTTTAAGGTCAGTTGATGAATTCAGACGGTGAAACGCCCGTATAGCGCTTAAATACCGAATTGAAGTGCTTATAATCCGTAAAGCCGGTCATGTCCGAAACTTCATATACTTTATATTTTCCTGTTTCGAGGAGCTTAATGGCCTGCTGTACCCTGTATTTGTTCAGGTAGTCGAGATAGCCGGTGCCCGTGGAGTCCTTGAATTTCCTAGAAAGATAGCTCGCCGAGACTCCGAGTTCTTCGGAGAAGGTCTCGATGCTGATCTTTTCAGCGTAGCGGTCTTTGGTGGCGTTCAGGATGTGCTGGACATAGTCATTTTCCCTGTCGGACTTTATGAAGACTTCCGGAGTCCGGTCTGAGGGAGATTTCATCTCGGTCAGGCGGTCGTATCTGCGTTCACGCTCTATTTCGGCGATGATCCTTGCGATCTCCTTTTTCAGTTCGTCCTCGTCGACGGGTTTCATGAGGTAAGCGGAAACGCCGAGACTGATCGCGTTTCTGGCGTATTCGAAATCCGCGTAGCTGGTGAGGATGACAGGCTTAAAGGAAGGCATGGAAGCATCTTCTTTCGCGCGTCTGATCATCTCAATGCCGTCCATAACCGGCATCATGATATCCGCGAGCACGATGTCGGGCTCGAGCTCGCTGATCTTCTCAAGACCTTCCGCGCCGTTCACCGCCTCGCCGACGATCGTGCAGCCCATGCCCATCCAGTCCATGGTGTAGGCGATACCTTTTCTGATGATATCCTCATCCTCAACGATCAATACCTTGTACATTTATTTCCCCTCGTAAAAATGCTTCGGGAGCACGATGCGCACCGTGGTTCCCTCGTTCTTTCTGCTTGTGATGTCCAGCCCGTAGTCGCCGTTGTTCTTATAAAGAAGCTTTACCCTCCGGTGGATGTTGTAGAGTCCGTAGTG
>JAFZKM010000271.1 GCA_017553665.1 Lachnospiraceae bacterium | reverse complement strand
ACTTTCGACACTGACGATATTCACGTTCGTAGCTACCTGGAACGATTACCTCGGACCTTTGATCTACCTGAAATCTGCGGAAAAGAAGACGATCCAGCTCGGACTTAAGATGTTCATCAGCCAGTATTCCTCGGATTACGGCCTGATAATGGCAGGCTCGGTACTGTCGCTGATACCCGTGATCATAATGTTCCTGATACTGCAGAAGTACTTTGTTGAAGGTGTTGCGACGACAGGACTTAAAGGATGAAAATGAGCCCCGGGAACGGGGCTCATTTGGCTTTTAAAGATTCTTTTTCGCGGCCGACATCATGAGTTTGATGCGGTTGAGCTGGTTAACTTCGCTCGCGCCGGGATCGTAGTCGACGGCTGCGATGTTAGCGCCGGGATAAAGCTGGCGCAGCCGTTTTATCGCGCCTTTGCCGACCACGTGGTTGGGCAGGCAGGCGAAGGGCTGTATGCATACGATATTGGGCGTGCCGTGGCGGAGGAGTTCTGCCATTTCACCGGTCAGGAACCAGCCTTCGCCGTACTGGTTGCCGAGCGAGAGGATGGGCTTAGCGTATTCGGCGACTTCCTCTATGCGGATCGGGTAATCGAAGCGTTTGCTGGCCTTCAGTGCCTCTACCGCGGGCTTTCTCAGGCGTTCGATGACATCGATCGCGAAGTTCGAGAAGAACTTGGAACTCCAGGATGTGCCGAGGAACTCATGCTTGTAATCGGCATCGTATAAGCAGTAGTTAAAGAAATCGAGCAGGTCGGGGACCACGACCTCGGCGCCTTCGCGCTCGAGCAGGTCGACAAGGTGGTTGTTCGCGAGAGGCATGTATTTTACAAGGATCTCACCCACGATGCCGACGCGCGGTTTCTTTATCGTTTCATCGATCGGGAATTCGTCGAATTCCTTCACCATATCTCTGATAATCTGTTTAAACTTGTATTTCGTCTTAGGATTGATGATCTCATCAACGCATATGTATTCCCATTTCTTATGAAGCTCATTCGCGGAGCCGGGTACCAGTTCGTAGGGGCGCACATGGTAGAGGCAGCGCATCAGCACATCTCCGTAGATAAGCGCGTGAGCCGCTCCGATGAGCATCGGAAGCGTGATCTTGAGGCCCTCACTCTTTTCCATGCCCGTATAGTTGAGCGAAATTACCGGAATATAGGACATGCCGACACGGTCGAGAGCCTTGCGGATAAGAGCGACATAATTGCTCGCGCGGCAGCATCCTCCGGTCTGGGTCATGATGATAGCGAGCTTATGCGTATCGTAGCGGCCCGAGAGCACAGCTTCCATGAACTGCCCGACCGTGCAGATGGTAGGGTAGCACGCGTCGTTATTCACGAACTTAAGGCCGTAATCGACCGCGGTCCTGTTGTCATTGTCCAGAACTTCGAAATGATAGCCGAAGCGCCTGAATACGGGCTCAAGGATCGAGAAATGTATCGGGCTCATCTGAGGCGCGAGGATGGTATAACCCTCATCGCGCATCTGTTTTGTGAATTCGGTCTTATGGTAATCGACCGGTCCGGGCTTGCAGGTAATGCATCTGTCACGGCGCATGTTCATCGCGGCGATAAGGCTTCTGATACGGATCCTGGCGGCGCCGAGGTTATTGACCTCATCGATCTTCAGCAGCGTGTAGAGCTTGTTGCTGTTCTCGAGTATCTCATTGACCTGGTCGGTGGTCACGGCGTCGAGGCCGCAGCCGAATGAATTGAGCTGTATCAGTTCGAGATCGTCCCTTGTGCGTACGAATTCGGCGGCCGTGTAGAGCCTAGAATGGAATACCCACTGGTCTACGACGCGGACAGGCCTCGCGGGCTTGAAATCAAGCGGGATGCTGTCCTCGGTAAATACGGTGAGGCCGTATGAAGCGATCATCTCGGGAATCCCGTGATTGATCTCGGGATCGATGTGGTAAGGCCTTCCAGCAAGCACGATGCCGCGTCCGCCTTCTTTTTCCATGGCCTCAAGAGCGCGCTTTCCCTCGCGTCTGATATCGTTCTTAGCGCGGCGCTGCTCATCCCAGGCGAGCTTTGCCGCCTGACGCACTTCTTTTTCGGGAATGCCGAAATCCTTTGTAAACAGCTGAACAAGACGGTCCGAAGCGGTCTTCTCACTCGTGAAAGCGATGAAGGGTCTGATATACTCAACTTCTCCCGAAGTGATCTCTTCGATATTGTTCTTAAGATTCTCGGGATAGGATACTACCATCGGGCAGTTATAGTGGTTCTGCGCGCCCTCTGTCTCCTGATACTCAAAGAATACGCAGGGATGGAAAATACGCTTGACTCCGTTATTGATGAGCCACTGCGCGTGTCCGTGCGCGAGCTTCGCGGGATAGCACTCGGACTCTGACGGGATCGACTCCATTCCGAGCTCGTAGATCTTTCTGCTCGAGGAAGGAGAGAGCACCACGCGGTAGCCGAGGCGCGCGAAGAACACGGCCCAGTAAGGGAAGTTCTCGTAAATGTTTAAGACTCTCGGGATTCCGATGACGCCTCTGGGAGCGGCCTCCTCGGGGAGGGGCTCATAGTCGAAGAGACGCTTGTACTTATACGCGTAGAGGTTCTCGCCCTTTTTGATCTCCGAAACGGTCTTCAGGCCCTTCTCGCAGCGGTTTCCCGTGATATGCCTGCGATTGCCGGGGAATATATTGACCGTGAGCATGCAGTGGTTCGAGCAGCCCTGACAGTGTGTGGTCGATGTCTTGTATGTGAGGGCCGTGATCTCGTCGAGCGGGAGCATGGTTGAGGTCTGCCCCTTGTAGCGCTCCCTTGCGATGAGGGCGGCGCCGAACGCGCCCATGATACCGGAAATATCGGGGCAGGTGGCGTTAACGCCCGCAATGCGCTCAAACGCGCGCAGAACGGCTTCATTGTAAAAGGTTCCGCCCTGTACGACTATCTTTTCACCGAGGTCCGAAGCGTCGGAGAGCTTGATGACCTTGAACAGCGCGTTCTTTATGACGGAATACGCGAGACCGGAGGAAATGTCCTGCACGGTGGCGCCTTCTTTCTGCGCCTGTTTTACGTTTGAATTCATGAAGACCGTGCAGCGTGTGCCGAGGTCCACGGGATTCTTCGCGAAAAGCGCTTCCTTAGCGAAGCCCTCCGCGGTGTAGCCGAGCGAGTT
>JAFZKM010000270.1 GCA_017553665.1 Lachnospiraceae bacterium | reverse complement strand
GTCGGAGCTGACTTCTTTGACGGATCGCTCAGGCTCACCCTGTCGAGGAACAATACGATCGAAGAGATCGATGCCGCCGTTGACGCGGTAAAAGCGGTCGTATTCCAGTTAAGACAAATGTTCGGAGATAATTGATTTATATGATCAGCTATGATTTACACATGCATACTTCCTTCTCGGGAGATTCCGAAACTCCTCCCGAGCGGCAGATAGAAGAGGCGATCCGCCTCGGCGCAAAAGGGATATGCTTTACGGATCACATGGATTATTCCTATCCGATGGCAAAAGAGGCCGGTACCGAGTTCGTTTTTGACGCAGGGGATTATTATAAGCGGATGTGCGGGCTGCGGGATGAGTACAAAGACCGCCTCGAGATCCTGATCGGCATAGAATACGGACTCAGGAACGAACCGGACCTCATCGGTGAGATGAAAGAGAAATACGGACGTCTGAACGACGAATATGACCTTGATTTCACGATAGGCTCCACGCATTGCCTTGAATATACGGATCCGTATTACGATGTTCCTTACTGGGTAGGAAAGACTCTCGACGAGGGAATGGAGAAGTATTTCACGGCCATCGCCGAGAACGCGAAGACATACGACTGCTACGATTCCTCGGGACATTACGATTACATCGTCAGATATGTTCCGATATCGGATGAATGGAGGGGTCCCATAAGCTACGATCCGATGAGGTACATGGATATCACGGATGAGTTTTTAAAGACCCTGATCCATAAAGGTAAGGCGCTTGAATGCAATACAGCCGGGATCAAGTACGGACTCGGATTTACGCATCCGCATACGCTGGTTCTGAAAAGGTACCTTGAGCTCGGAGGGGAGCTGCTGACCATCGGATCCGACGGTCACAAGCCCGAGCACATTTTCTATGATTTTAAGACGACCGGTGAGTTCTTAAAGAACATCGGTTTTAAGTATTACACGATATACCGTCGTCATAAGCCCGAATTCATCAGGCTTTAACGACAGTTGAAGGAAGAGTAATGGCATTTGACGGAGTTGTAATGTCCGCCCTGACACGGGAACTGAAAGACAGGCTCGTGGGCGGAAGAGTTATGAAGATCGCGCAGCCCGAAAAGGATGAGCTGATCCTTACGATAAAGAATTACGATCAGTTTAAGCTGCTTCTGTCCGCGGACGCGGGCCTGCCGCTCGTGTATCTTACGGATGAGTCAAAGGAAGCGCCGCTCGTATCGCCCGCGTTCTGTATGCTCTTAAGAAAGCACCTGCAGTCGGCGAAGCTGATCGATATTACTCAGCCGGGCCTGGAGCGCATCATTAATTTTGATTTCGAGCATCTCGATGACATGGGCGACCTGAAGAAAAAGCGCCTGATCATCGAGATCATGGGCAAACACAGCAATATCATCCTCTGCGATGATAATAATACGATCATTGACAGCATTAAACGCATACCTTCCTCGGTGAGCTCGGTAAGAGAGGTGCTCCCGGGAAGAGAGTATTTTGTGACCGAGACGGTAAAGAAGACCGATCCGGTCTCGATGGACGGCGAAGCCTTTATCGAGGGTATGCGCGAGGTGAACGGTACATTGCCCGAGTCGATCTATAAAGGCTTTACGGGCATTAGTCCGCTTCTGGCGAACGAGACGGTGCACAGGGCAGGTCTTGATTCCGACCTCAGGGCAGCCGATACGGATGCCGACATGCTGACGCATCTGTATAAGACATTTGACCGGATGCTCGAGGATGTGCGCAGCGGAAGCATATCGCCGAACATCGTATATAAGAACGGAAGTCCCTATGAGTTCTCGGTAGTGAAGCTTTCTCTGCTTGAGACGGGACCTGATACGGAGACGCGGAGCTTTGATTCCGTAAGCGCGCTTATCCGGGAGTATTATGTTTCAAAGAGCAATACGGCGAGGATACGGCAGCGTTCAGCGGATATGGCGAAGATCATCTCTAACGCGATCGGACGCGCCGCGAAGAAATACGAGCTTCAGCAAAAGCAGCTTGAGGATACCGCGAAACGCGATAAGTTCAGGGTATACGGCGAACTGCTCACGGCTTTCGGATATATGGCCGAGCCCGGCGCGAAGAGCATTAAGGTCAATAATTATTATACCGGCGAGGATATCGACATTCCGCTCGATCCTGAGCTTTCGGCGATCGACAACGCGAAGAGGAATTTTGACAAATACTCGAAGCAGAAGCGCACGGCCGAGGCCACCGAGAAGTTTATTGTTGAGACAAAAGAAGAACTTCAGCATCTGGAGTCGATAAAGATGGCGCTCGACATCGCGGAGCACGAGGAGGATCTTGAAGTGATCCGTGAGGAGCTCGCACAGTTCGGATACATGAAGCGCCCGGCGGGACGCGGCAAAACTCCCGGCAAAGGCTCTAAGAAGTCCGGCAGGAGAGTCAGCGAACCCATTAAATACAGGACCGAGGACGGCTTCAGCATTTATGTCGGCAGGAACAATTACCAGAATGACGAGCTGACATTTAAGCTTGCGAACGGTGCCGACTGGTGGTTCCACGCGAAGGACTGTCCGGGATCGCACGTGGTCTTAAAGACCGAAGGCAGGGAAGTTCCCGATCATGTATTTGAGCAGGCTGCCGCGGTTGCGGCTTATTATTCGAGAAACAGAGACAGTGACAAGGTCGAGGTCGATTATCTCGAACGGAAGAATGTAAAGAAGCCTAACGGCGCTAAGCCCGGTTTTGTGGTTTATTACACGAATTTTTCTATGGTCGCCCAGCCCGGGACCAAAGGTTTGATACAGGAAGAACAGTAAAAGGGAAAAAGAGAACAGGAGATTGATATGATCTACAGATTAAAGCTCGGAAATCCGTTTGAAACCGATGCGGTTGTGAACTTTGACGATGTTAACGACCGCAGTGATGTAGAATTCCTGGAACTGCTTGGGAATCTTGAGGTGCAGCTCTTCATTGACAATCACCCTTCGGAAGGTGATCCCGCCGTTACGGTGACCTATGAGATGAGCGATGAGGCCGTGATCTACGGTCTCGGAGAGTCCATGCGCGGCATGAACAAGCGAGGATACAAGTATATCTCGGACAATACCGACGAGCCCGACCAGCTTGAGGGCAAGCACAGCCTTTACGGCTCGCACAATTTCATCGTGGTAAAGGACCGCGAGGAGATATTCGGACTCTTCTTCGATTATCCCGGAAAGATGGAATTCGATCTCGGCTTCACTCACAGGAACGAGATAAAGATCACAGTGCCCGCGCGCGACGTGAACATCTATATGATTAACGGCGTGGATATTAAGGGCATCGTCAAACAGTTCAGAAAGATCATCGGACAGAGCTACATTCCGCCGCTCTGGGCCTTCGGCTTCGGTCAGTCGCGCTACAGCTACGAGACCGCGGACGAGGTAAGAGAGGTCGTAAATAAATACAGAAAGCTCGGCATCCCGCTTGATTCCGTATATCTTGACATCCATTACATGGACGGCTTCAAGAACTTTACGGTCGATAAGAAGCGTTTTCCTAACTTCGCCGAGTTCGTTGAGGAACTGAGGGAACAGGGCGTAAGGCTTGTTCCGATCATTGACGCGGCGATAAAGAACGAAGAGGGCTACCAGCCTTATGACGAGGCAAAGGCAAAGGGATATCTTTGCACGAACGAGGACAATTCGCTGTTCGGTATCGGCGTATGGCCCGGCTGGTGCAATCTGCCCGATTTCTTAAGGCCCGAAGTAAGAGCCTGGTGGGGAGAGCAGTACGCGACTCTTACCGACGCGGGCATTGAAGGCTTCTGGAACGACATGAACGAGCCCGCGATCTTCTATACGGGCTGGAGTTTCGGCGCCACGATCGATCTGCTCGATGAGCTTGCGCTTAATGAAAATGAGCCCAAGGTCGAGGATGTTTACCGAATTTCCGATTCGATCAATGCCTGGAGAAGCCATAACGAATACAAGCATTTTTATCATAAGGTGGACGGCAAAAAGATACGCCACGACAAGGTTCATAACCTGTACGGATACATGATGACCAGAGGCGCGTTCGAAGGACTTGAGCAGCAGCTCGGCGGCAAGAGACCGCTGCTGTTCTCGAGATCTTCATATATCGGAGCGCACCGCTACGGCGGTATCTGGACCGGAGACAATAATTCGTGGTGGTCCCATCTGCTCCTGAACCTTCAGCAGCTGCCCGGCCTCAATATGTGCGGATTTCTGTATTCGGGCGCCGATACCGGCGGATTCGGGTACGATACGAGCGAAGACCTGCTGATGAGGTGGATCGCGCTCAGCATATTCACGCCTCTTTTCCGCAATCATTCGGTGATCGGAAGCAGACGTCAGGAGTGCTATGCCTTTGATAACACTGAAGGTTTTAAGGAGATCATCGCGCTCAGATACAGGCTGATCCCTTATCTTTACAGCGAGTACTTAAAGGCCGCGCTCAACGACGAGATGCTGTTCAGACCGCTCGGCTTTGACTATGAGGACGATGATTTCGCGCATACCGTTGAGGACCAGCTCCTGCTCGGAGAAGGTCTCATGATCGCGCCAGTTTATCAGCAGAACGCTGTCGGAAGATATGTTTATCTGCCCGAGGAGATGCTGTTTATCAGATTTAAGTCAGCCACCGAATATAAGCTTGAGGTGCTTTCCGCAGGTCATCATTATATCGAATGCGCGCTCACCGAGGTTCCGCTGTTCCTGCGCAGGGGCAATATCCTGCCGCTCGGCAATGTTCAGGTCTGCACTGACGATATGAGACATTATAAAGAAGCCGGAAGCAGCGGAGAACTGAACGGCAACGATTTCGAGATCATTTCTTGGCCCGAGGCGGAGGACGAGACTCCCCGCAGCGAAAGCTACGAGATGCTCATCGAGGTTAACCGCGAGATCGTGGTTAATAACATTTTCAAGATCAATGATGAGGAGGAGAAAGATCAGTGATCTTAAAGTTGGAAAAGAAATTCGGAAGATACGCGATCCTGAACCTGATGAGATACGTGATAATCGTGTACGGGCTCGGATTGCTGATATACTTTATAAATCCGATGATCTATTACACTTACCTGATGCTCGACATCGATATGGTACTCAAGGGACAGGTCTGGAGGATCGTTACATTCCTGCTTCAGCCCATGGATGACAACCTGCTGCTGGCGTTTTTCCTGATCTATATTTATTATTCGATAGGAACCAGCCTCGAGCATGTCTGGGGAACGTTCAGGTTTAATCTGTTTTACTTCATGGGCATACTGTTCAGCATACTTGCCATCCTGCTGATCTATGTATTTACGTGGTTATATCTGGGAGCGGGAGTCAGCTATCCGGTCATGACTCTGAATTATCTGAACATGTCGATGCTGCTCGCGTTCGCCGCGACATTCCCGAACGCGCAGTTTTATCTGATGTTCCTGATACCGATCAAGGCAAAATGGCTCATGATAGGTTATTTCCTGATCATGGGCTACAATGTGATAAGAGGCTTCGTCGACGGAGGATTCGTATTCGGTATCTGCACCGCGATCGTGACGCTGGTTTCACTGGCGCATTTCTTCATCTACTTCTTCATGACGAGGAGCTACCTTTCCCCGAAGTCCATCAAACGCAAGATGGATTTCTCGAGGAGCTATACATCGGGCATGCGTGAGGGTATGAGCCACTCGGTAAACGATCCCGGGACAGGCAGGAAGGTCATCACGAGGCATAAATGCGCTGTTTGCGGACGCACGGAGCTGGACGGAGGGAATCTCGAATTCCGTTTCTGCTCGAAGTGCAACGGTAATTACGAGTATTGTCAGGACCATCTGTTTACGCATGAACATGTTCAGTAAGAGACTATGTTGATCAAGGACTTAAAGCTTATCCTGCATGAGCCGCGGCTCGGACTTCTGGCCGCGATACTTCTTGCGGCGGCTGCAGCAGCCGTACTGTTCGGCCGCGCGAACACCGAAAGCCCGCGTATTGCGATGGGCGTCGCGGATAATGACGGATCGGAATACTCGAAGATCCTTATCTCGTATTTCAGCGAGAATGAGGTTTTCAACTCCTATACCGAGGTGATCGAAGGCGAAGAGGCGGAGCTTGAGAAAAAGTTCGCGGCCAATGAGCTTGACATCTATCTTGTGATCCCGGAGGGTTTTACCGAGAACCTGATGAATATAAACAATGTCGCGATGAAAGCCGTGATCAACAGCTCTGACGCGACAAAGGCCGTGGTCTACCGGAACCTGCTCGGCAGCTATTCGCAGTATATTACCGCCGTGGAGGCGGGCTGTCAGGCACTCTACGATGTGATGACCGCTGACGGTTATGACACGGAACGGGTTTTATCGGAGAATACGGCTGTATCCTATGACCTGATATTCACCGCGCTCGGCAAGGACGTGTTTTTCGAGAGAGAGTATATAGAACGGTTTGAAGGCATTTCGCTCGTGAATTATTATATATATTCGCTGGTAATGCTGCTTGTGCTCTATATCGGAGCCTTCGCGGGACTGAGCGCCCTTAAGGGGAAGCTCGGCAGCGCTGAAAAGCGTCTCGCGACGATAGGCAGAAAGCCGATAGCAGGGAAGATCTCGAAGGCATGCGCTTATACGATCATATGCGGCGGACTGCTCTGCCTGGTGCTGGTGCTCATCGATCTGTTCTCACCGGTATCCGTTAAGCCTCAGGCAGCGGCGGCGGTGCTCGGAGCGGTATTCGTAAGCTGCTTTGCATTTGTGCTGTTCGGCTCATGTTTTAAGAGCCTGGGAAGCTATATAATCACCGCGAATATGCTAATCCTGCTGCTGACTGTCGCGGGAGGCGGCATTATCCCGATCATGTATCTTCCCGAAGCGATGGCGTCTGTTGCGAGACTTACACCCAATTACTGGTTTATCAGGATGCTGCTATGAATAAATTTATTTTGCGGTTAAAGCTCCTTCTCACCGACAGGACGGCGACGATAT
>JAFZKM010000269.1 GCA_017553665.1 Lachnospiraceae bacterium | reverse complement strand
GGCAAGAACGTCAGGCTGAACGTCCGCTATTCGTTCGCGGAGGGCATGAGTTTTGACGAGATCTGGAACAAATATCATGTTTACATTGAGGACGAGCTTGCGCTGAAGAGCCCCGTTATAGCGACTCTTTACCGCAATTCCCGCGTCACGGCCTCCGGAGGCGAGATCACGATCGATATGCCCGACGGCGGCATTTCGATGGCAAAAGAACCACAGCTGGTTTCGATGATGAACACTATGTGGAAGGACCGCTTCGGCCTCGATGTCGCTGTTAAGGTCACTTACCATGAGGTGAAGGAGCGCGAGGAGGAGGAATACGTCTCGGGCTTCATCGGAAGCGCCGTGCAGGATTCCGGAGCGCAGGAACTTGAAGGGCATGAGGGACTCCGTGAGAGCGCGGCCGAAAGGCAGGAAGAGGCTGCCGGTGCAGGAAAGGGCGCTGAGACCGATAAGTCCTCCGTTAAGGCGGCCGGTAAGGATACGGCCGGCAACTCATCAGGCAAAGGCTCCGAAAAAAAGCCCGCAGGCGTCAAAGATTTCGGTAAGGATAAGGACGGCCGCAAGGGCGCATATGATAAGTTCAGATCGGGATTCAAAAAGAAGATCGTGTCCGACGATCCCGATGTGTTCTACGGGCGTGAATGCGAAGGCGATCCCGTAAAGATATCCGAGATAAGCAATGAGCCCGGTGAGGTCGTGATCCAGGGCATGGTCCTGCGCTATGAGGACCGTGAGACCAAAACAGGCAAGCTCATGGTAACCGTCAGCATTACCGATTTCACGGACACCATCGGAGCGAAGGTATTCCTGTCCGATGAGGATAAGGAGGCGCTTCCGCCCAGGCTTAAAGAAGGAAAATTCCTGAAGATCAAGGGTATCGCCGAGACCGATACCTGGCCGAAGGATCCCTGGTACGGGGATATGGTCATCGGCAAGATCACGGGCATCAAGGAAATACCCGATTTCCGCGTTAAAAGAATGGACAACGCGCCGGTCAAGCGCATTGAGCTCCACGCTCATACGAACATGAGCGATATGGACGGAGTCATCGATGCGGGTGACCTTGTTAAGACTGCGTTCAAATGGGGACATAAGGGAGTAGCGATCACCGATCACGGTGTGGTACAGTCCTTCCCCGTTGCGTATCATTATCTGACCAATCCAAAGAACTTCAAGACTCCCGAGGAGCAGCAGCGCGCGAAGGAGTTTAAGATCATATACGGCTGTGAGGGCTATATCGTTGACGACGAAGTCGATTCGGTAGAGTTCAAGAACAAGACTTATACGAAGGGGCCCGACGGCAGGTATTCCGTTGACGATATCAGAAAGATGCCGTCGCATCACATCATCCTGCTCTGCAAAAATGATGTCGGAAGGATCAATCTGTACAGGCTGGTTTCGGAAGCGCATCTGACATATTTCGGCAGATGGCCGAGGATTCCGAAGAGCCTTCTGCGAAAGTACAGGGAAGGGATCATCGTGGGTTCGGCATGCGAAGCGGGTGAGCTGTACCGCGCTATTGTAGGCGAAAAGCCCGAAGAGGAGATCGACAGGATCGCTTCATTCTACGATTATTACGAGATCCAGCAGATCGGAAACAACGCGTTCATGCTCCTGGATGAGGATTTCCCGAATATAGAGACCGAAGCGGACTTAAAGCGCATTAACAAGCGAATTTCGGAGCTTGCCGACAGGGACGGGAAGATGTGTATTGCCACATGCGATGTGCATTATCTCAATCCCGAGGACGAGGTTTACCGCCGTATCATAATGTCCGCGAAGGGCTTCAAGGACGCTGACAAACAGGCGCCCCTGTATCTGCACACGACAGAGGAGATGCTGGAGGAATGCGCGTTCCTGGGCAAGGAAAAGGCTTATGAGGTCGTAGTCGAGAATCCGAATAAGATCTTTGACATGATCGAGTACATTACGCCTGTACGTCCCGACAAGGCGCCTCCCGTCATCGAGGATTCGGATAAGACCCTGCGTCAGATCTGCGAGAGAAGGGCGCACGAGCTCTACGGACCGGAGCTGCCCAAGCCCGTCAGCGACAGGCTGGAGCATGAGCTTAAGTCTATCATCAAGAACGGTTTCGCGGTAATGTACATTATCGCGCAGAAGCTGGTGTGGAAGTCGAACGAGGACGGATATCTGGTAGGCTCGCGAGGCTCGGTAGGTTCGTCATTCGCGGCGACCATGTCGGGTATTACCGAGATCAACCCGCTTCCGCCGCATTATTACTGCAAGAAGTGCCATTACAGCGATTTTGATTCGGATATCTGCAAGGAATACGAGGCCAAATCCGGCTGCGATATGCCTGACGCCGTTTGCCCCGTATGCGGGGAGCCGTTGACCAAGGAAGGACATAATATACCTTTCGAGACGTTCCTGGGCTTTTACGGCGACAAAGAGCCCGATATCGACCTGAATTTCTCGGGTGAGTACCAGTCAAAGGCACATGACTACACCGAAGTTATATTCGGCTACGGACAGACCTTCCGAGCCGGAACGATCGGCGCGCTGGCCGACAAGACCGCGTTCGGATATGTTTCAAAATACGATGAGGAGCACGGGATAAAGCACCGCGTGGTCGAAAAGGAGAGGATCGCGGCAGGCTGCGTAGGCATCCGACGTACAACGGGACAGCATCCCGGAGGTATCGTAGTTCTTCCCGTGGGCGAGAATATCTATTCGTTTACGCCGGTTCAGCATCCGGCGAATGATATGGAGACTCTGACGGTCACCACGCATTTCGATTACCATTCGATCGACCATAATCTGCTGAAGCTCGATATCCTCGGACACGATGATCCCACGATGATCAGGATGCTTGAGGATCTGACGGGACTGGACGCGAAGACCATACCGATGGACGATCCCGGAGTTATCTCGCTGTTCAAATCCTGCGAGGCGCTCGGTGTGAAGCCGGCGGACATTGACGATGTGGAGCTGGGAAGCCTCGGACTTCCCGAGCTGGGAACGGATTTCGTTATGCAGATGCTTAAGGATACAAAGCCGTCCTGTTTCTCGGATATGGTAAAGATAGCCGGTCTTTCGCACGGTACCGACGTATGGCTGAACAACGCGCAGTATTATATCCAGAACGGTGACTGTACGCTTTCCACCGCGATATGTACGCGTGACGATATCATGATCTACCTTATCTCCAAAGGACTTGAGCCCGGACTTGCGTTCAAGACCATGGAGTCCGTCCGTAAGGGAAGGGGCCTGAACCCCGATATGGAGCAGGCGATGATAGACCATGAGGTTCCGCAGTGGTACATCGATTCCTGCAAGAAGATCAAGTATATGTTCCCGAAAGCGCATGCATGCGCATACATGATGATGGCGTTCCGCATCGCGTACTTTAAGATATATTATCCGCTGGCTTACTATGCGGCTTATTTCAGCATAAGGGCGGCAGATTTTGACTGCGCGAAGATGTGCGGCGGCAAGGAACATCTTGTTGAGTGCATGAAGGCGCTGAAGCGCAAAAAGGCTGAAGGAACGATCTCGGCAAAGGAAGAAGGAGAGTACGACGATATGCGTTCGGTTCTCGAGTTTTACGCGAGAGGACTTGAATTCATGCCGATCGATATCTATAAGGTCAAGGCTCGTCATTTCCAGATCTTCGACAATAAACTCATGCCTTCGCTCAGCTCTGTTTCCGGTCTCGGAGACAAGGCCGCGGAGCAGATATGCGATGCCGCCGCGCACGGACAGTTCCTTTCGCTCGATGATTTCAAGAAGCGCTGCAAGGTAGGAGATACTGTGGTTCAGACGCTTCTGGAGCTGGGCGTTCTGGCGGGCCTGCCCGAGTCAAACCAGATGTCTCTGGAGGACTTTTTCGGCAAGGGATCACTGATGTAAAAATTTTTTAAAAAAGTGCTTGCTTTTTAATTAACCCTGTAGTAATATATACATTGCTGACGCGAGAGCGAAGGCAATGTGAATGGCGAATTGGTCAAGCGGCTAAGACGCCGCCCTCTCACGGCGGAAACAAGGGTTCGATTCCCTTATTCGTCAT
>JAFZKM010000032.1 GCA_017553665.1 Lachnospiraceae bacterium | reverse complement strand
GGGATATCGCCGTATCTGTCGGTCAGCTCCTCCTGCATGTCGGTCAGCATCTCGGCGCTCTCGATGTTCGCGATCCTCTTGTACATGTCAAGCTTCTGCAGCTCGTTTTTAATATACGTGGACGGGATGTACGCGTCAATATCCATATCGATCGTGGTATCCCAGATCTCGAGTTCTTTTTCGCCGAGCTTCAGCGCATTGACCGCTTCGTTCAGCAGCTTGCAGTAGAGATCGTAGCCTACAGCGGACATCTGTCCGGACTGCTCGGCTCCTAAGAGATTGCCCGCGCCTCTGATCTCGAGGTCGCGCATCGCGATCTTGAAGCCGCTTCCGAGTTCGGTAAACTGCCTGATCGCCGAAAGGCGCTGCTCCGCGACTTCCTTAAGGACCTTGTCCCGCTTGTACATCAGGAACGCGTACGCGGTCCTCGCCGAACGTCCCACGCGGCCCCTCAGCTGATAGAGCTGCGAAAGACCGAGCCTGTCGGCGTCATCTATGATTATCGTATTTACATTGGAAATATCGAGTCCGGTCTCAATGATCGTCGTCGAAACGAGCACATCTATATCGCCGTTGATAAAGCCCATCATGACCTTCTCGAGTTCGCGCTCGCTCATCTGACCGTGCGCGTATACAATGCGGGCTTCGGGCAGGAGCTTCTGCAGAGTGGCAGCCATCTCGGCAATGCCGTTGACTCTGTTGAATACGTAGTATACCTGTCCTCCGCGCGCCAACTCCCTGTTGACCGCCTCGCGTATGATCTCGTCGTTGTGCTCCATAACGAAGGTCTGTATCGGAAGCCTGTCCACGGGCGGCTCGTCGAGCACGCTCATGTCCCTGATGCCGATAAGGCTCATGTGGAGCGTCCTCGGGATAGGCGTCGCCGTGAGCGTCAGGACATCTACATCGTCTTTCAGCTGCTTAATCTTCTCTTTGTGGGTAACGCCGAAGCGCTGCTCCTCATCGACGATCAGCAGGCCGAGGTTCTTGAACTTCACATCCTTCGAGAGAAGTCTGTGAGTGCCAATGATAATGTCGAGCTGTCCGCTCTTCAGATCCGCAAGGGCGCGCTTCTGCTCCGCCGGAGTCTTAAATCGCGAGAGCATGTCGACCCTTATAGGATAGTCCGCCATTCTGAGCGCGAAGGTATTGTAATGCTGCTGCGCAAGTATGGTCGTGGGCACAAGGAATGCCACCTGCTTGCCGTCCTGCGCTGCCTTGAAGGCCGCGCGGATCGCGATCTCGGTCTTGCCGTAGCCGACGTCTCCGCAGATCAGGCGGTCCATGATCTTCGTCGATTCCATGTCGCGCTTGGTCTCCTCGATGGCTTTCAGCTGGTCGTTGGTCTCTTCGAACGGGAAGGTCTCCTCAAACTCCTTCTGCCATACCGTATCGCGGCCGAACTTAAAACCGGGCTTCGCCTGTCTGGCCGCGTAGAGCTTCACGAGGCTGTCCGCGATCTCACGCACCGCGCCTCTGACCTTGGTCTTCGTATTCTTCCATTCGGACGAATCAAGCTTGTTGATCTTGGGAGTCTTTCCCTCAGGTCCCGAATATTTCTGGACAGCATCCATCGCGGTCGCCAGGACATAGAGCGTCCCGCCGCCGGCATATTCGATCTTTATGTAATCCTTTACCACATGATCGACTTCTATCTTCTCTATCCCTCGATAGATGCCGATGCCGTAGTTCTCATGCACAACATAGTCGCCGCTCTCCAGCTTCGTAAAGTCGGCGATCTTCGTGCCTTCGTAAAGCCTCGGCTTGTGAGGCTTCTTTTTCTGTCTTCCGAAAATGTCGCTCTCGCAGACGATCGCAAATTTGAGAAGAGGATATTCAAAACCGCGGGAAACGGCTCCCGACGCGACTTTTATCTCGCCTTCCTGCACCAGACGGCTCTCGTCCTCGCTGTAAAACGCGGTAAGTCCGTTGTCGCAGAGGTCCTGCACAAGGCGCTGCGCGCGAGAACGCGAGGCCGTGAGCAGGATCACGCGGTATTTCTTTTTCTTCCAGTCGGTGAACTCCTTTACGAGCAGTTCAAAATCGCTGTTGTAGGAGCTGACCGAACGCACCGTTATGCCGCAGGATGCCTTCGCCGGGATCAGTGAGAACTTGTATTCCATCGCGCTCAGCATGACAACCGGCGCCGCTTCCAGCTTCGCGAAAAGCTTCGATGAAGGGAATATGGCGTTCACCTGTCCGGGCAGGATATATCCGCCCTCAAGCCTGCCCTGCATGCTCATCTCAAATTCCGTATCAACGGCCTCAGCCGTTTCCGCGACTCTCGCGGGCTCATCGAGGAAGATCATCGAATCCCCGCCGGTAAAATAATCGAAGAACGATACGGTTTTGTCGGTGAAATAATCTATATAGCTCTCCAGAGACGCCTTGCTCTTCAGATACTCGAGATTCTCCTTAAAGGCCTCGACGGCTTTCATCGCGCGCGAGGCTTCCTCGGTCTTCATGCCCTTTCTGAGTGCCTGTATATACTTCTTTGCCTCAGCGTCAAGCTTTGAAACGCCTGCCGCGATCTCCTCCTCATCGAGCACGATCTCGGCCGCGGGGAAAATATCGAACGCGCCGGTATTCTCAATAGAGCGCTGTCCCGAAGGATCGAATATCCTGATCGAATCGATCTCGTCTCCCCAGAGCTCAATGCGGTACGGAGCCTCCTCCGCGAGCGGATATACGTCGATGATGCCGCCCCTGATCGCGAACTCTCCGGGATTCTCGACGAGAGCGGTGCGCTCATAGCCGATCCTCACGAGCTTCTTCGCGAGTTCCTCAGGATCGAGAGTATCGTCGGGGTCGATATGTATCACGTCTTTTAAGAGCGCTTCGGGCGGCATGATCTTATCCATGCCCGCATGGAAGCCCGCGACCACGGTCACCGGCTCACCCGAAGTCAGGCGTTTTAAGCACTTCATCCTCTCTCTTACGATCGCGTCTCCGTGCACGTCGGCGCTGTAAAAGATGATGTCCTTTGAAGGATAAAAAAGCACATTTTTATCGTACATCTGCAGGTCGGCCGCAAGCTCCCGCGCCTTTATCTCGTTGTCGGTGATGACGAGGCGCTTCGTCCTGCGCTCAGACGCAGCCGCGATAAGATGTGCCTTTTGTGAATCGGTGCAGCCCGTAACCCTGACGGGCAGTTTATTCCTGTCAATGCTTTCCCAGAGCCGCGTCAGTTCTTTATAATCGGCCAGGGGCTGTGTAAATGCATTCATTCGCTTTCCTTTTTCCTGTTGTAGACGTTCATGGCGCTGTCCATGCCGTCAATGACTATCGACTCGCATGCCTTCGCCGCTTCGGCGATCGCTTCCCTGACCAGCGGCTCCTCGTCCTTCGGAACCTTTCCGAGCACGTAATCGGCCAGATCC
>JAFZKM010000268.1 GCA_017553665.1 Lachnospiraceae bacterium | reverse complement strand
TTTACTATCTGTTCCCGGATGAGTGGATTGATTCCACTTACTCCATTGATTTCGAGAAATTATATGAAAGAGGCTACCGAGGTATTATCTTTGACATCGATAATACCCTTGTTCCTCATGGAGCTGACGCGGATGAACGTGCCATTGAGCTCTTTACACGGCTTAAAGCCATAGGATTCCAGATATGCCTTCTCTCAAACAATAAAAAGCCCCGTGTTGAGCGATTCAACAAGGATGTTAATGTCAAATACATTTTCAAGGCCCAGAAGCCTTACCATAAGAATTATTACATCGCGTCCATGCTGATGAGGCTTTCCGTCGGATCGTGCCTCTGCGTGGGTGACCAGCTTTTCACCGACATTTACGGAGCGAACAGGTCGAATATCCATACGATCCTTGTCAATCCGATCGATCCGAGGGAAGAGATCCAGATCGTCTTAAAGAGAAAACTGGAATCGATAGTGCTGCATTTCTATAAAAAGAAACTTGCGAAAGAGGGCAGAACATGGCCCGAAAAGCGCTGAAAGCCTTATAATTTCAATGTTTCAAAAAAAATGTTGAAATTATTTTGCATATGGTATAAAATTTTACAAGTGATTTTGTTGGTTTATTTTTAGGAGGATTATTTTTTATGATTTCAGCAGGTGAATTCAGAAATGGTATGACACTCGAGATCGACGGCAAGGTATGTCAGGTAGTTGAGTTCCAGCACGTTAAGCCCGGTAAGGGTGCCGCGTTCGTAAGAACCAAGCTCAGAGACATCATCAACGGCGGTGTTACCGAAACCACATTCCGCCCTACAGACCGTTATCCTCAGGCACATATCGAGAAGTCTGACATGCAGTATCTGTATGCCGACGGTGATATGTTCCATTTCATGAACGTAGAGGACTATGAGCAGATCGCGCTCAGCTCCGAAGAAGTTGGCGATGCCCTTAAGTTCGTTAAGGAGAACGACATGGTTAAGATGCTTTCTTACCAGGGCAAGGTATTCTCGGTTGAGCCTCCGATGTTCGCAGAGCTTGAGATTACCGAGACAGAGCCCGGCTTCAAGGGCGACACCGCTACAGGCGCTTCCAAGCCCGCTACCGTTGAGACCGGCGCGATGGTTATGGTTCCGCTGTTTGTTGAGCGCGGTGATAAGATCCAGATCGACACCCGCAGCGGCGAGTATCTGAAGAGAGTGTAATTCTTGGGGAATCATATTGCCCGTGGCTTGAACAGTCACGGGCTTTTTCTCTGTCTTTCTTTGTCTATATCATAAATCGACCTTTTCAAATATGACATTCCGTGATAAAATATATAGAGATATGAGTATCGGAGGATGATTGATCATGAATGAAGAATACAGCATAAACGAGGCAGGCGATATCAAGATATCTGATGATGTTGTCGCTTCGATCGCAGGACTTGCGACTTCTGAAGTTGAGGGCGTTACATCGATCGCAGGCCATATTACCAGCGAGATCGTAGGGAAGTTCGGGGTGAAGAACCTCTCGAAGGGGATTAAGCTTTCCATTGAGGGCGGCGTGGTTTCGATCGATCTTTACATCAATATCCGCTACGGATGCAGCATCCCGAAGATCACGGCGCAGATCCGGGATAAGGTTAAGAACGCGATCGAGAATATGACCGGACTTAAGACGTCCGATATCACGATACATATTGTTGACATAGAGATTAAATAATTGGAGAGTCTATGAGCACATTGACAAGAAGAAATATCCGCGAGCACCTGATCAAACTTTTATATATCAGGGATTTCCACGAAGCAGAGGAACTGGAAGAACAGAACGACCTGTATTTTTCGTTATTTACGAAGCTTGAGCATCCGAGCGAGGACATTGTCCCCGTAGGTAAGGACCTGCCCGAGGTTTCCGACGACGATCTTAAATACATCAAGGAACGGTACGAGGCCATCGTATCGAAGCTTGGTGAGATCGACCATATCCTTGAGGTCGCTATGAGCGGATGGACCATTAACAGAGTGAGCAAGCTGGAGCTTGCTATCCTTCGTGTTGCCGTATACGAGATGCGTTTCGATGACGACATACCGCCTAAGGTAGCTATCGACGAGGCTGTCGAGCTGGCGAAGATCTACGGTTCGAAGGACACTTCTTACGGCTTTGTTAACGGTATTCTTGCCAAGATTTTATAATGATGAAGATTTATTCGGTCACTGAGATCAACAACTACATCAAATTACTGCTGTTGAAGGACAATGTCCTGAGTTGTGTGAAGATAAGCGGCGAGGTATCAAACTGCAAATATCACTCCTCAGGGCATATTTACTTTACCCTGAAGGACAGCACGGGACAGATCGCCTGCGTGATGTTCGCGGGCAAAAGGATAGCCGGCCTGAAGTTCAACATGACAGAGGGCATGAGCGTTGTAGTAACCGGCCAGATCAGTGTCTACGAACGCGACGGCAAGTATCAGCTGTACGCCGACCGCATCGAACAGCAGGGCATAGGAGAGCTATACGAGCGGTTCGAGAAGCTCAAAGAGAAGCTCATGAAGGAAGGTCTCTTTGACAATGAGCACAAAAAGCCGCTTCCGCCCTATATCAGCACTCTAGGCGTTATCACGGCACCGGACGGCGCGGCTGTTCAGGACATTATAAATATCACTCACCGCCGCAATCCTCATGTGAAGATCATCATCTACCCGGCCAGAGTACAGGGCGCGGGTGCCGCGAAAACTCTTATCGCAGGCATTAAGGCGATGGAGAAGATCGGGCCGGATGTGATCATCATAGGGCGCGGAGGAGGTTCTTTCGAGGACCTGTTCGAGTTTAATGACGAAGAACTCGCGAGGACCATATACGACTGTCCGATACCCGTTATTTCCGCAGTCGGTCACGAGGTCGATTTTTCCATCTGTGACTACGTTTCGGACAGACGCGCTCCCACACCGAGCGCGGGTGCCGAGCTTGCCGTATATGAGTATGACGCTTTTGAGGAAGCTCTGGAAGACTATAAAAGGCAGCTCACGAATATCCTCGCCAACCGCATCGCGCTCGATCGCTCGAGGTCTGAGCAGTACAGGCTTCGCCTATTGAAGTTAAGTCCGAAGAGCATAGTAAATAACTACATTTTTCGGGCCGATAAGATCAGGGATTCGCTTGAGAGGGAATTCACCAGGAAGCTTGAGAATACGAAGCACAGGCTGGCTGTTTCTGTAGCGAATCTTGAGCAGCTCTCACCGCTGAAAAGCCTTGCGAGAGGCTATTCGTACACCACGGACTCAGAGGGCAGGAATATTAATTCCATTGAGGGTGTAAAACCCAAAGACATGATAAATGTTAGAGTAAAAGACGGCACTATAATTGCCGGTGTTACTGAGATAAAGCGACAGATCACCGAATAAGAAAGGCTTTATGATGGCTGAGAAGAAGACAGAGAAAAAGGCAGAAGAGAAGCTGAAGATCAACGACATTTTCGACAAACTCGATACTATCGTTAAGGAGATGGAGGACCCGGGACTTCCGCTCGAAGAATCATTCGAGCACTACACCGAGGGACTTAAGCTCCTGAAGCAGTGCAATGAGAGCATCGAACAGATCGAAAAGCAGATTGTTTTATTGGAGGGCGAGAAATGATCGATCTTAACACCAAAGCCAGTCAGATCAACAACATCCTTCAGGAATATCTTCCCGAGGAGACAAAGGAATTCGGCGACATCACCGAAGCCATGAGCTACAGCGTGCTCGCGGGAGGCAAGCGTCTTCGCGCTATCATGTCGATCGAGAGCTTCAGGCTCTTCAACAATGACTCCGACATGGAAAAGATGCTCGTTCATCCCTTTGCCGCGGCCATTGAATTCATTCATGCTTATTCGCTCGTGCATGACGATCTTCCTTCGATGGACAATGACATGTACCGCCGCGGAATACTCACGACTCACGCGAAATATGGTCACGCCATGGGCGTTCTGACCGGCGACGCGCTCTTAAACTATGCCTTTGAGACGGTTACAGGTACCTTAAAGAGCCTTGAGAAGCTGCGCGGAGAAGTTGTTCCGGAGCTTTACGCCAGAGTATCGAACGCAGCGAATATCCTGTTTACAAAGGCCGGCTATTCGGGCATGATAGGCGGACAGGTTCTCGATATTAATTTCCCGAACGATCCCAATACGGACAAAGGCCTGCTGAAGCTCAGACTGCTCAAGATGTATGAGCTTAAGACCTCGAATCTCTTTAGGGCTGCGCTGTGCGCAGGAGCGGCTCTCGCGGGGGCTTCCGACGAAGATCTTAAGAAGCTCGACTCGTTCGGTTATAATTTAGGACTTGCATTTCAGATAGATGACGATATACTTGATGAGACTGCTACTTTTGAGCAGCTCGGCAAGGATATCGGAAGCGACAAAAAGAACAACAAGCTGACGATCTGCACGCTGCTCGGCATTGACGCGGCAAAGGACCTCTCGAGAGAGAAGCTTGAGCTCGCTGCCGCGACGCTTGAGACGCTGCCGGGCAACAAGGAGTTCTTCAACGACCTCATCGAGTACCTGAGCGGTCGCAAAAAATAAGATTATCGGTGTGAATTATGAGTTTACTAGAAACAATAAACAGTCCGAACGACATAAAGAAGATCGATCCGCAGGACTACAGGAAGCTGGCCAAGGAGATACGAACCTTCCTGGTGCAGAAGGTCAGCAAAACAGGCGGGCATCTGGCCTCTAACCTTGGCGTTGTCGAGCTTACGATGGCGCTGCACCTGTTCCTGGATCTTCCTGAGGATAAGCTTGTATGGGACGTGGGACATCAGGCATATACGCATAAGCTTCTGACGGGCAGGCGCCAGGACTTCGATTCATTAAGGCAGTACGAAGGAATAAGCGGTTTCCCGAAGACCAGCGAAAGCGATTGTGATTCCTTTAACACGGGCCACAGTTCGACTTCGATCTCGGTGGCTGACGGAATCGCGCGTGCCCGTGACTTAAAGCATGAAAAGTATAAGGTCGTAGCGGTTATAGGGGACGGAGCGCTTTCGGGCGGCATGGCTTACGAGGCTCTGAACAATGCCGGCAGGATCAAATCAAACATGATGATCGTCCTGAACGACAACAATATGTCGATCTCCGAGAATGTGGGCGGCATGGCGAGCTACCTCGGACGTATAAGGACCAGCGCGCGCTACACCGTTTTAAAGGACAGGGTAGAGAATTTCCTTAACCGCATTCCTATCATCGGTCCCAAGATCGTAAAAGCGATCAAGAAATCAAAGAATTCGATCAAATCGCTCGTTGTTCCCGGTATGTTCTTTGAGAACATGGGCGTTACTTATATCGGTCCCATCGACGGCCATAATATCGACCTGATGCTGAAGACTTTCAAGAGCGCGTCGGAGCTCGACGGTCCCGTGCTGATACATGTTATCACACAGAAGGGCAAGGGCTATAAGTTCGCTGAGAACGATCCATCGAAGTATCACGGTGTCGGTCCTTTTGACTGCTCGACGGGAAAGAGCACTTCCGTAAAGAACGGCAGAACCTATACAGAGGTGTTTTCCGCTAAGATATGTCAGCTGGCGAGAAATAATAAGAATATCGTCGCGGTTACAGCGGCCATGGCCGACGGAACCGGACTTGCTTCTTTCAGAAAGCATTTTCCCGAGAGATTCTTCGATGTCGGTATAGCCGAAGAGCACGCGGTTACATTCGCGGCCGGCATGGCTTCACGCGGACTGCATCCCGTTGTCGCTATCTATTCGACATTTTTGCAGAGAGCGTACGACCAGATCATCCATGACGTCGCCCTTGGCGCGCTGCCTGTCACATTCGCGATCGACAGAGCTGGAATAGTCGGAAATGACGGCGAAACACACCAGGGAATATTCGATCTTTCGTTCCTTTCGCATGTTCCCGGGCTGCTCGTTATGGCTCCGAAGAACGCGCAGGAACTAGAGGATATGCTTGAATTCGCTTGTTCCTACGATGGCCCGAGCGCGATCAGGTATCCCAGAGGAAAGGCCACGGAGAAGCTTTCCGATTTTCGGGCTCCCATTATCAAAGGCAGGTCTGAGATCATCAGAAGAGGCAAAGACGCGGCGCTGTTCGGCGTAGGCAGAATGGTCAAGGTTCTCGACGAGATAGCGGAAGAGCTTTCGGAAGAGTTCGGATACAGCTTTACTGTTGTGAACGCGCGCTTTGTGAGCCCCATTGATTACGACGGACTTGATGAGATCGCCAAGGAATGCGATGTCATATTTACCTGTGAGGAGAACGTTGAGCGCGGCGGCTACGGAGAAGCGGTAGCGATGCATCTGCTGAAGTCCGGTTATACGGGCTGCTTTACGAATCTCGCGCTTCCGGACCAGTATATCGTGCAGGGCACTCCGAATGAGCTCAGAGATTCTCTGGAGTTCGATCCGATAAGCCTTAAGAACAGAATTAAAAAAACTGTTGACGTACACAAAAATTATGATATAATCTAAATCGTGCATGCAGGCATAAACCCCAAGATTCGGCACAATTCACAACTGGAGGGAGGTTTGGTGTGAGGCTATGTCGAACGTTATTGTAAAAGAAAACGAAACCTTAGACAGTGCTCTGCGCAGATTCAAGAGAAATTGCGCTAAGGCAGGTATCCAGCAGGAGATCCGCAAGAGAGAGCATTACGAGAAGCCCAGTGTTAGACGCAAGAAGAAGTCTGAGGCTGCTCGCAAGAGAAAGTATTGATATTTAAATCAAACGATATCAAAGCCCCTGTTTTTCGGGGGCTTTTTTATTTTGTAAAAATCTATTGTGTTTATCGCAAATATGGTATAATCAAAGTGAACGTTTATGCGTTCGGATATTATTTCATGGAGAAACTTAACCATATGGCTTTAAACGAATTTGTTATTTCGATTCCCAAAGAGCATATTTCAAATATATTCGGCGAGTTTGACAATAACATCAAAAAGATTGAGCGCACGCTCGGGATATCTCTGATCGCCAGAGACGGCGAACTCAAGGTTATCGGAGAGTCGGTGAACGCCGACAGGGCCGTGCGGGTGATAGAGCAGCTTGTCGGGCTCGCGAAGAACGGGAATGTGATCACCGAACAGAATGTAAATTACGCGCTTTCCCTCTGCATGGATGACAAAGAGAGCGCGCTTACCGAGATAGACCGCGATCTGATCGGCTTTACGCTGGCCGGAAAGCCCATAAAGCCCAAGACCATCGGACAGAAGAAGTACATCGACCTGATCCGGAAGAATATGATCGTGTTCGGTCTGGGACCCGCGGGAACAGGTAAGACATATCTCGCCATGGCCATGGCGATAAGCGCCTTTAAGAATAACGAGGTTAACCGCATCATCCTGACGCGTCCCGCCATAGAAGCGGGAGAGAAGCTGGGATTCCTGCCCGGAGACCTTCAGAGCAAGATCGATCCCTACCTTCGTCCGCTTTATGACGCCCTTTACCAGATCATGGGAGCGGAAAGCT
>JAFZKM010000267.1 GCA_017553665.1 Lachnospiraceae bacterium | reverse complement strand
TTCTGGGGAACCAGATCGTTGGTGCCGATGGTGCTTTCCCATGATGCTGTCCAAAGGAGGTTGATCTCCTTGTTCGCAAGAGCAAGGTTAGCCTTCTCGGTGTACTCACCCGAAGGGATATCATGGATCTCGATCGAAACATTGATCTTATCCTTGATGTACGCATTGATAGCGTCCTGAACCTTCTTTACCTGCTTCTCATCGGGGCCGCCCTCAAGATTGAAGCAAGCTCTGTAGAGACTGATCTTTGTTGTGCCGTCGCCCTTTTTGCCGCAGCCTGCGAGGCAGGAAACAGCGAGCACGAGCACGAGTGCCAATGCAAGAAACTTTTTCATAAAAACATGTCCTCCATAATTATTTTCTATATCTAAGCGGGGCCTGCCCCCGCAAGATACCGGTGTTGAATTACTATTCACAGTAACTATTCAGCCCTTGACCGATCCTACCGTAAGTCCCTTTACGAAGTATTTCTGGAAGAAGGGATATGCCACCATGATAGGTCCGATAACGACTACTACCGTGGCCATCGTGGCCGACTGCTGCGGGATGGTTCCGCCCATCGCCGCGCGTACCGACGCGGGTACGTTGTTATTGTTCAGAAGGAACTCGATGCTCTTCTGGATATTGACAAGGAGAAGCTGCAGAGGCTTCTTGCTGTCAGTGGTAATGAAGATCAGGGCGTTCTGCCACTCATTCCAGTATGCGGTAGCCATCATGAAGCCTACCGCCGCGAGAACGGGCTTCATAAGAGGAAGCGTGATCTGGAAGAAGGTTCTGTAATCTCCCGCTCCGTCGATCTTCGCGGCTTCCATCAGCTCCAGAGGAACCGAGTTGACTATATACGTACGAAGAATGATGACATTCATCGTAGATACCGAAAGCGGCAGGATCAGCAGAAGGAAGCTGTCCTTCAGTCCGTAAAGCGATGCGTATACCAGGTACGATGAAAGGATACCGCCCGAGAAAAGCATCGGGATCAGAAGATATACAGATAAGAATCTGGATAATCTGAATCCGGGACGGCTTATCGCGTAAGCGAACATACTCATGATAAACAATCCGAAGAGTGTTCCGACAACCGTGATAAAGATCGTAACTCCGTACGAGGTGATCAGCTTCGATCCATACTTAAGTACCGCGCTCATGCCGTTCGTGGACCACTTCTCAGGGAAGAAGCTATATCCGTTTTGAACAATGCTCATCTCATCGGTGAACGCCGAAATGAATACGAGCACGATCGGAAGTCCGCAGAACAATGTGTAGAGCAGCAGGCAGAATCCCAGAATGTACTGTGCGGGGCCCCTCTTTTTCTTCTTTTTCGAAGGAGCCGTATCAAGATTTTTCTCAGCCATCTTAATGTCCTCCTTCAATCAGAATAATGCGTTCTCGGGTGCGATCTTACGTACCAGACCGTTCGCTCCGAGCATCATCAGCAGACCGACAACAGACTGGAAGAATGTAGCCGCCGAAGTGAAGCCCCAGTTCGGCTTGCTTCTGATCTGTCCGAGTATGTATGAATCGATAACCTGCGTCTTCGGATAAAGACCGCCGATATCTCTTGTTACCTGATAGAAAAGACCCGTGTCGGACTTCATGATGCCGCCGACAGAGAGCAGCAGCATAACGGTGATCATCGGGATCAGCGAAGGCAATGTGATGTGCCAGATCTGCTTCCACTTGCCCGCTCCGTCGATCTGCGCCGCCTCGTAAAGGCCTGTGTCAATACCCGCGAGAACCGACATGTAAAGAACCGAACCGTATCCTACCGAATTCCACATCTTTACTACCGTAAGGATCGTGGGCCAGTAATCAACACCGGATGACTTGTAATACTCCGTATTGAGTCCGAGTACCTGATTGATGATTCCGGTGTCGGGGCTTAAGAATGCGTAAACGATAAAGGTAACCGCCGCGTACGATACGAAGATCGGGATGATCATGATCGTCTGCATGGTCTTCGCGACTCTCTTGAACACAAACTGGTCAATGGCGATCGCGAGAACGATATTAAGGAAGGTACCGATCAAAGTGAAGAGAACGTAATACATGAGCGTGTTCTTCGTCATCGTATAGAACAGCTGCTTCGATGCGCTCAGTACCTTAAAGTTCTTAAAAATGGGATCCGCCCAAGGCATGGTATAGAAGCTGCCGGCAGTGAAATCATATGTTTTGAAGGCCAGGATCAGTCCGGTCATCGGAATGTAAGCCATCAAAAGCAAAACAAGAAATGCGGGGAACGCCATGACAACATGCGCACGGTTCTTCCATGTGTTCTTCAGGCGGTTCCTCAACAGAAACAGACCAAGGAAAACGACGGCCGTAATGGCTACGATAAGTATAAGAAACGTCAAGTTTTTTCCCTCCCCAAGGATTCGGCGCTGATTTGGTAAACTTGGTGTCCGCCGGTTTCCAAATCTCCGAAATCGTTTTCGAGTATGTTTAAAAAAATAAAACAACTCTCTCCTGCTTTGTTCATTTTAGACAAAAGAAAGTCGTTTGTCAACGTATTTTTAAGAAATATTTTTTAATACATGTTACAAAACTTAAAAAATGTCGGTATTTCATGCAGTACCGACATTTCATTAAGAAAACGTTTGAGTATTTACTTAACCTTTTTGACCGATGTGACAGTGAGTATTCCGTCCTCCGCCATGAAGGTCACATCGTATTTTGCGTACTTAAAAGTGTAAGCTCTTACCTGCCCTCGCTGGTAGGCCGGACGCGGATCCTGCTCAAGCACGCTTTTGAGTCCGGCAGCCTCTTCGGCTGACAGAACTGCCATGATCTCCTCAGGTATAACGGCCTTAACTTTTTCGAATTCGTTTTCGTCAGTGAATCCGCCCTTAGCTTCGGGCCTGCAGTCCGCGTACGGAATATAAGGTTTTATGTCAAATATCGGCGTTCCGTTCATCAGATCGGCGCCGCGTACAAGTATCACGGGACCGTCCGGCGTGTCATATTCCACTCCCGCGAGCTCCACGCATGAAAGTCCCAAGGGATTCGGCCTGAACGGCGAGCGCGTCGCGAAAACGCCCATACGCGTATTCCCGCCGAGCCTGGGCGGTCTGACAGTAGGACGCCAGTCGCATTTATCCCAGCCGGTAGTCCCGGCAGCATCGCCGCCCGCAGCGTCTCCCCGCTCCGAGGATCCTCTCCTCTTTGCTTCCGAAAACTCCCAGATGAGCCAGATATGCGTGAAACCCTCAAGCCCGCGAAGGGCCTCAGGGTTTCTGAATTCCGGCTCAAAAACAACGCGGCTTGTCACTTCACTGACAAGCCCGCTCTGTCTCGGTACTCCGAATTTTTCGGTATAATCGTTTTCTATGTGTGCGATAGTATACATATGCCGTATTATTTGTATTTTTCCGCCTGCTCGGTGATAAGCGCCATATCGTCGAAATAGTTGATCTTCATGGCCCTGCGAACGTCCGCGAGAGTCTCCGCAGCTACGCGCTCCGCTTCCTCGCTGCCCTTCTTCAGTATCTCATATACGCCGGGGATATCCTTCTCCCATGCGTGACGCCTCTCCCTGATGGGCGCGAGTGTCTCCTCAAGAACATTGATCAGGAACTTCTTGCACTTAACGTCGCCGAGTCCGCCGCGCTTATAGTGGTCCTTCATCTCGTCGAGGTTCGCGTATCCGGTGTTGTATCTCTCGAAATGCTCGGGCTTCGAGAACGCGTCGAGATAGGTAAATACCGTATTCCCTTCGACCTGTCCGGGGTCGTTGAGATTGATATGGTTCGGGTCGGTATACATCGACATGACCTTGGTCTTAACAACATCGGGCTCGTCGGAGAGGTAAATGCAGTTGCCCAGGGACTTGCTCATCTTCGCCTTTCCGTCGGTGCCGGGAAGCCTTAAGCAGCTCTGGTTCTCGGGAAGCAGGATCTTCGGCTCCACGAGAGTCTCGCCGTATACGGAATTAAACTTGTGAACTATCTCCTGTGTCTGCTCTACCATGGGCATCTGGTCCTCGCCCGCGGGCACAACGGTCGCTTTGAACGCTGTTATATCGGCGGCCTGGCTGATCGGATATGTGAAGAATCCGACCGGGATGCTGTCTCCGAAGCCTCTCATCTGAAGCTCGGACTTGATCGTGGGATTGCGCTGCACGCGCGATACCGTGACAAGATTCATGTAATAGAAGGTCAGCTCGGTAAGCTCCGGAACCATCGACTGGATGAACAGCGTCGATTTCGCGGGATCGAGTCCCGCAGAAAGATAATCGAGCGCAACCTCAATGATGTTCTGACGTACCTTTTCCGGATTCTCCGCATTGTCCGTAAGGGCCTGCGCATCCGCTATCATAATGTATATCTTGTCGAATTCTCCGGAATTCTGCAGCTCCACCCTTCTGCGCAGAGATCCGACATAATGTCCTATATGGAGTTTTCCCGTAGGACGGTCCCCTGTAAGTATGATCTTTGACATTCTTGATTTCTCCCCTGAAACTTGATTCTTTGCCCGTTATCCGAGCTTTTTGCTTATATATGCGAGCAGATTGTCCCTCGTGGTCGACTTCAGCACGTATCCGTCGGGCTTCATCTCCATAACGCGCGCAACTTCTTCCTTCGTGCCCACGCCCGTAAGGAATACAATGCACAGATCTTTGGTCGAAGCCTCCTGCCTCAGCATCTTCAGAACCTTCGGCCCGTCGACGCCCGGCATCTCGTAATCGAGCAGAACGAGGTCGACCTTGTTCTTCATCAGGAACGAGATCGCCTGAAGTCCCGCGGTCACGATATCGACCTTATAGTGGTCTTTGATCCACTCTCTGACCATGCCCGCATAGGCAGGATCGTCGTCGACAATGAGGATCCTCTTCTTCGCGCCGTGCATCACGCTGCCTTTGATAGCGTCCTCAACGGCCAGGGCCAGCGTATCGCTCTCTACGGGCCTGTCCAGCCAGCCGTATTCATCAATCGCGGGAACAGCCTCAGAAAGCTCAAAGTGATACTTCGGCTCGCCGATGAGCAGCATCTTCTGCTCCAGGCTCTTTATGGTATTGCATACTGACTCCAGTTCCTTCAGCTTCAGCCTGTCGTCCATGATATCTCCGGGGAGATACACGATGAACAGATTCGTGGCCGAAGAGATATCCGGGATCGAGTCGAAATTCTCGCTGATGATCTCCACCGAATAGCCAAGGTCGCACAGATTCCTCTCTATGCCCTTTACCACAACGCTGTAACGGAACAGCAGTATCTTAACATACTTCTGAGCACTCATTGCCTGACTTCCTCCTAAGTGTATCTATTCTACACCTTTATTTCCAAAAAATAAACTATTATTCCATTCCCTTCGCAACGGCTTTTGCAGAATTGCGCTGAATGTCCGGATCAAATGATAATATCGGCTCCGTATCCTTTCCTCTTAACCTGCGGTCCGCGTAATTCCTCGTAAGTTTTATTATCAGCGGCGTCTGGGCTATCAGACCGATCAGGTTGGGGATCATCATCAGGCCGTTGAACGTGTCGCTGATGTCCCAGGCGAGGTTCGATTCCATGACAGCTCCGAGAATGATCAGGAAAATGAAGAGGAGCCTGTACAGCTTTGCCACTCTGACTCCGAACAGGTACTCGGTAACCTTGGCTCCGTAATAGGACCAGCCCATTACAGTCGTGAACGCGAACAATGTGATCGCGAGCACCACGAACCACTCTCCCGGCTTTCCGAGGGTTGCTCCGAAAGCCTTCGCGACAAGGGTCGCGTCATTTATGCCGGGCTCGGGCAGACCGGTCTTCAGGTCAATAGCGCCTGAGCTCAATACTACCACTGCCGTCATCGTACAGATAACGATCGTGTCAAGGAATACCTCCGCAATGCCCCAGAGACCCTGCTTTACGGGTTCTCTCGCGCAGGTATTGCTGTGTACCATTACCGAGGACCCGAGGCCGGCTTCGTTTGAGAAAACGCCTCGTTTACAGCCGTTCTTTATCGTGTCCAGCGCCATCTGCAGCGCCGTTCCGGCCGCGCCGCCCGCGATGGCCTTAGGTCCGAGCGCGAATCTGAAGATCGACGCGAATACCGCGGGAACAGCCGTGATATTCAGTGTGATCACGAGCAGGCATCCGAGTATGTAGACTACAGACATAAAAGGCACCAGTTTCTCGGAAACCGCCGCAAGACGTCTGAATCCGCCCAGTATGATGACCGCCACGGCGATCATCAGAATAACTCCGATCCACCAGTTGACCTTGTTCGTGCCCAGGAATTCGCCTCTGTCAACATTTGAAAGGAAAGTCGAGCCGAAATTGATCGTGATCTTATTGATCTGGCTCATGTTTCCTATACCGAACGAAGCAAGCACCGTGAAAAGGCAGAACAGCACGCCAAGTACCTTTCCGAGCTTCCTGCAGTGCTTTATCGAACCCAGGCCGTCCTGAAGATAATACATGGGACCGCCCGACCACGCGCCTTCGGTATTTCTTCGCCTGTAATACACTCCCAGCACATTCTCGGAGTATTTTACCATCATTCCGAGAAATGCCGCAACCCACATCCAGAAGACCGCTCCGGGTCCGCCCATGCATATGGCCGCCGCTACGCCCGCGATGTTTCCGGTTCCGATCGTAGCGCACAGCGCGGTACAGAACGATCGGAACTGCGAGAGCGCGCCGGCGTCGTTGATCACGCGGCCTTCCTTCCACATTATCCCGAAAGTCCGCGTAAACCAGTGCTTTACATGTGTGACCTGGAAAAAGCCGGTTATCACGGTGCATAAGAGCCCTGTGCCGAGGAGCAGTATCAGACCGAAAGTTCCCCAGGCAAACCCGTTGACCGCGTCATTGATTCTTATAACTGTATCCATCCGGATCTATCCTTCCGCCGTAAGATCATTTTTTGCCCAGAACCGCGATTATTCCGTCATAGTCAAACTTCCCGGCCCTTTCGCGGATCGTTTCGAATTTTTCGCGCTCCGCTTCCGGTATTGAGTAATCATCGAGCTCCTTGATTATCTCTCCTATGGTGTCGCAGTCCATGGATTCGGCAGCGCTCTTAAGATCCTCGTAAACGCTCTGCATCAGATAGTCGTCGGCAACGGGCTTTTCCTTTTCCTTTTCGCTCTCCGCCCGTTTTTCCTCTCCGGCGCCGCCGAGCGCATTTTTAAGCTGCTCGCCCAGCTGTCTGTAAGCCGTCATGAAGCCTTCGTGCTTCTGCTTGATGTAGTCTGTGTTGCCTTCCTTTCCGGCCGTCTCGAGCAGCTGCGCTTCTTCCGCTATCGCTTCGGCACCTATGAGCCTTGCGGAGCTCTTCAGGGCATGGACCTTGATCGTGTAATCGACCCAGTCTTCATCCTCATAGTACTCTTCGATCTCCGCCGTTTTACCGTCAACGGAATCGACAAATATCTTCAGTATCGCGGCGAACGCGTCCTCCGATCCGCTGTTCTTCAGAGCCTGTTCTCCGTCAATGAATCCGAGCTTCTGATACCACTTGAGCTCTTCTTGAGGCGGTGCCTCTTCGGCAGCTGTATTCGTGCTTTCTTTGATACTCTCGGGCACATTGTATTCCAATACCTTTCCCGCGTTCTCCGATTCTTCCGTTTCTTCCTGAGAGCCGATCAGCGAGCCGATATTGTATGACTTATTGGACTTGACAAAATACAGGATTCCGACCGTTCCGGGACCGCAGTTTGAAGTTACGGCCGCCGAAGCCTGCTGGAATACGACATGCTCGAAATAAGCGTACCTGCTTATCTCTTCCTTTATCCAGAGCAAAGTATCCATCGGGACATCGGCGTAGGTTATGAACACGACTTCCTCGTCGGGTATTATATCTACGGGGAAAGCGTTGCGCACGTAGCTCGCATAGGCCTTCTTTGTCTTTCCTATCCAGAATCCGCCTATGGTGTATCTGTCTTCCTTCATCCGCAGGCACGGATGGATGTTCAGAGTCTTTGCGATCGTGTTCAGTCTCGGGCCGATAATGCCCCTTCTCGCCATGTACTCCGTAGTATCGATGATAAAGCTGCATCTCAGACGCTTCTTGACCGTTTCGAGTTCCTCAATGATGTCCTCTACCGGGATGCCCTGCTGTGAAAGCCTTGAAGCAATGAGCACGAGCATGCCCATTGACGACGAAAGGCATTCGGAATTGATGACGGTAACATTATCAAAGGACTTCGCGGCTTCGCAGGATCTTATATAGTCTTCGCTCACGCTCGGCGAAAGCGCGATATGTATCAGGTGATGCGCACGCTTGAGGGCCGACGCGAAGAATTCCGTATAGTCACTGATCTCAGGCGGCGCCGACATGGCCGTTTTCCCGTCGTTCATGAAACGGATCAGCTCGTTTGAATCCATCTGTATTCCGTCCTTGAACACACCGGATTCGGTCTGAAGAACGAAAGGAATTATCGGAACATTAAGCTTCTGCAGAACATCTTCGGGCAGGTCGCACATACTCGTCGATGTGATGATCACGGGCGCCTTCCTCGCATACAGCGCGGTAGTATTGATATCCTCGCGCATGCGTATGATCTTGTTCGTAACCTTTACCTTTTCCTTCGGGAGATACTTCACCAGAGTATCCTCGAGGGCTTCACCCGATACGGGCTTCACAAGGTATCCGTAGAATCCCGATCTGCTGTAAAGGTCTCTGTTGTCGCTGCCCGCGTTCGCAGTGAGCGCCACAACGGGCGTTGTACGGTTCAGACCGCCCGTCTGGTTCTTTATGCACTCGAGGCACTCTATGCCGTCCATCTCCGGCATCAGGTGGTCCATCAGGATCACGTCATAGCGTGTCTTTACGGTCATCTCGAGTGCCGCTCTTCCGCTCAGTACCGTATCTATCGTAAGCTGGGTATCGGCAAGGAGCTTCTTCTCAACTTCAAGGTTCATTTCATTGTCATCGACAATGAGGATCTTCGCATCGGGCGCCTTAAAGCTGCTCTCATACTGGCTGCGCTTCGCGACCTGCTGGTTCTGGATGTTCAGTTCGCCGATGAGCGTCTTGTCCGAAACGCCCTGCTTTACGGTAACGGTAAAGGTCGTGCCCTCACCGTAAACGCTGTTAACCGTAACATTTCCGCCCATCAGCTCAACGAGCTGCTTCACGATGCTGAGGCCCAGACCGGTACCCTCGATATATCTGTTCTTCTCCTCATCGACACGTTTGAACGCGTCGAACAGGTAAGGGATGACCTCCTTCTTGATACCCATTCCGGTATCGGATACGGAAATGAGGAGCATCATCGTATTGTCATCGGCCGCCTCGCTCTCGATATGGAGCTCCACCGAACCCTCTGCCGTATATTTAACGGCGTTGTTCAGAAGGTTGATGATGATCTGCTTGATCCTGACCTCATCGCCGTAAAGTACCGCGGGAACCTTCGGATCAACGCTGACTTCGAACTTAAGTCCCTTGTCATGCGCCTTGAGCCAGATCATGTTTACGACCTCCGAGAGCAGGTTGTCGACACGGTAATCCACCGGGACAATGTCCATGCTTCCGGCTTCCATCTTTGAGAAATCCAGGATGTCGTTGATCAGCGCCAGCAGCATCTTGCCTGCGCCCTGAATGCCCGCGGCGTCCCTGATGACCTCGTCCGAAGAACTCTGATCGCGCAGGATCAGTTCGTTCAGGCCCAGGATCGAGTTGATTGGCGTACGGATCTCATGGCTCATGTTTGAGAAGAACCTGTTCTGGGCACGTGAGAGTTCCTCGGCTCTTTCCGCTTCTTTCTTAGCGCGGTCGTTCACGTCCTGATACAGCCTGTTCTGCGACCAGGTCATGAAGAAGCACAGGAAACCGACAAGTATCAGCGAGATATAGTTATCTGTATAGAACTGTTCCTTTGTATGCTCAACAACAATGTGCGGGAAAAAATACGCGTCATAATAACAGCCGAGCGACAGGATGATCAGCAGGATCAGGATGACTCTTCTCCATTTGCCCGAAAGCACCAGGCCGACATACATGAAAGCGAAGATGAACCATAATACTCCGCCTCCTTCAAGGCCGCCGCCGAAGAAGAAGAGCGCAGGAAGGATACCCACGATCAGGCATGTCACGAGCAGCCTGATCGCAAGCTTGACTTTATTTTTGTAAAGACATGTAAAGGTAACGAGCGGAACAACGATTATGATCGCTATGAGCGTCGCGATCTCACCAATGCTCTCACCGATGATCAGGTCTCCGACCAAAGCGATGGAAACCGTAATTACGGATAAGATCGAGAAAATGATGAACACGCGCTCCGAGAATTCTCTTTCGGGATTCTTTATCTCGCCGCGGACATATTTTATAAATCTTTTTATCATGCTCTCTTACCTCCCTTCTCGATCTTTGATTCGGGAAGTACCTGAAGCATTACTCTCTCGAAGTTCGCCATGTTGATGGGCTTCGCGATAAAGCCGTCAAAGCCCTCACGCATGAACATTTCCCTGGCGCCGGAGACCGCGTTCGCGGTAAGGGCTACGACCTTTATGGTCCTGTGCGTCTCTTCCGCGGTCTTCTTGATGCGCTTCATGGCCTCTACGCCGTCCATTTCGGGCATCATGTGGTCCATGAATACAACATCGTAATCACCGTTGCGGTATTTCTCTATGGATTCCGCGCCGCTGTCCGCGGTATCGATCGACATCTGATAATCGGCGAACAGGCTCGTCGCGACCACAAGGTTCATCGGCTCATCATCAACGATCAGCGCGCGTACCTTACTGAACAAAGGCTTGACCGTATCTTCGCCGAAGTCTATCTGCGAGGCTCCCGGACCCTCGTTTAAGAGCTTGATCACGGGATATGCGTACAGAGGCTTGGGCATGGAGATGACCCTGCTTCCCGGAGGCAGTTTGAAGTCTGCCGATGTGGTGACCGCAACCACCACGCCCGAACGGCTCATAGCCTCGAAGTACTCGGGATCCTCCTCATACTCTTCTTTGCCGGTGAAAATGAAGGTAACGTTAAGCTTCTCCCTAAGCCGCTCGATCTCCTTGATCGAATCTGCCGAATAAAGCGGTACCTTAAGGCCCACGGCCAGATCGGCAGCCATCGCGCTGTAGAAGTCACGAACTTTGGGAACCACGAATTTGTCTGTTTTTACATGGAAAATGATATCGCCGAAGAACGTTCCGGGCAGCGCGAGGCAGGGACGCTCATCGATCACTTTCTGAGGTATCGTGACGCGCACGGTCGTTCCGGCGTTCCTCTTGCTCTCGATCTTTACGAAACCGCCCATCCTGTGCGCGAAACCGTATACGATATAAAGCCCGAGGCCTATGCCGCCCGAGCTGCGGTTTCTCTTTTTATTTGCCTGATAAAGGCCCTCGGCAACGGCATGTATGGCCTTTCTGTCCATTCCGATGCCCGTGTCGGTCATCTCGATGCACAGATTCACTCCGTAATCCTTGCGCTCCGAGAACATCCTTACATAGATTCCGCCATGTTTCGTGAATTTAACCGAATTCTCGAGAAGATGCCTGAAGATCATGTGGAGCTTCTTGATATCGCCGCGCATCTTTGTGGGCACCGAGGGATCGAGGTCCACAACCAGCTCAAGCTCATCCGTGTCATTGATCAGGCGGAAGCTCTCGACCACATCATTGATCAGCGAGGTGCTCATGTAATCCTCTTCCTCGAGCATTACCTTTTTGCGCTTGCATTCGGTATAATCCTGGATATCCTCGATCTGATAAGCCAGGCGGATGCCGGCGTTTTTAATGTTGAGAGCCTCGCTGCCGATATTCTTTTTGATCAGC
>JAFZKM010000031.1 GCA_017553665.1 Lachnospiraceae bacterium | reverse complement strand
TACGCGAGATCATCAAGACGGTTTACACGGATTATCATTATCTGTTATAATCTATCGAGTAGGAGGTCATCCCTCCTACTCGTTTCAGATTACGGATAAAAGGAGGCGCGCTATGAGCCACATGGGAGCGGATTTCAAGGATCTGATAAAGATCTGCGAGGGTCACAAGATTTATATCCAGACACACAATATTCCCGACCCGGATGCGATCGCGTCGGCATTCGGACTGCAGCAGCTGCTGCTGAGGTTCGGGATTCAGTCGACGATCTGCTATGACGGCGATATCGATAAGCTGAGTTCTTCGAAGATGCTCGAGATGTTCGGTATAGAGATGTACGCGGACGAAGATATCGTGGCTGAGATGAAGCCCGAGGACTACATTATCTGCGTCGATTCACAGAAGAACGCAGGGAATATCACGGATCTGCCCGGAGATGAGATCGCCGCGATCGACCACCATCCCACGACCGCGAAGAACGCCGATGTGGAGTACCTTTACAAGGATGTCCGCCTGCTCGGCGCATGCAGCACGATCATCGCGGATTATTACCGTGACCTGAACATCACGCCTTCGACCGATGTGGCGACGGCCCTGCTCTACGGCATCAAGATCGACACGCTCCAGTTCTCGCGAGGCGTTGCCGCCGAGGACATCATCGCCTTCGGCATGCTCAACCCTATCGTCGACGTTGTTAAAATGGGTAAGCTCGAGATGAACAACCTCGAGTTCTCCGACCTGAAAGCCTACGGCGCCGCTATCGAGAACATCAAGGTTTTCGATTATTTCGGCTTTACGCATATTCCGTTTGCCTGCCCCGACGCGATGATCGCTATCGTGGCCGACTTCATCCTCTCGCTGATCGAGATTGAGGTCGCTGTCATTTACTGTGACCGTCCCGACGGCTTAAAGCTCTCCGTCCGCTCCGAGCGTGACGATATCAACGCCGGCGAGCTGATGGCAAAGGCGCTCGACGGTATCGGAAGCGGCGGCGGACACGCCACCATGGCCGGCGGACGCATCCCTGCAGCCAATCTTCCCCTGCTCGGTGACTATAAGGACGATTTCCTCGCGGAGCGCTTTATTAAGGCAATGGGCATGAAGTTCTGATCACGTTTTCAGATCAGTGAGATCAGAAATACTACGACACTTGAGGCAAGGGCCACGATCATCAGGCCCTTGTTTTTTATTGCCAGGAGCAGCGCGACAGCCACACCCGCCGCGGCCGCCCATATCGGATAATCCCCGTGAAAGACCGCGGGAAAAGTCATTGCCATCAGGCACGCGTACGGCACGTAGTATAAAAAGGACCTGACAAACCGGTTCCTTATCTTCCCTCTGACCAAAGTGAGCGGGATCGCCCTTATCAGATAGGTCACAAGCGCCATGGCCAAAATATAGATATATACACTCATGTCTCTTCCTCACTTGTTTTGACCGGGAACAGTATAGCACCCAAAACCGCCGCGGCTACGGTGCAGATGATGATCGAAATGCCTTCCGAAATGTCTTTCAATCCGGGAACATATCTGAACAGGCAGCTGAGCATTATCGCCGCGCAGGATACGATCAGGACCGCTTTCGATTTCTTCGCCACAGGCACCACTATGGCAATGAACATTCCGTAGAGCATCACGCTCATGGCCGCGCTGACTTTGCCCGGAAGCAGGTTGCAGGCCACTATCCCGAGAAAAGTGCCCGAGGTCCAGCCCAGGATCGGCAGCAGCTGAAGTCCTGCCATATACCTCAGTGTAAGGCTTTTCTGATGATTCATCGCCACAGCAAATATCTCATCCGTATTGCCGAACGCGATGATCAGCTTGTGCCAAAACTTTACATTTTCATCGAGCTTCTGCGTGAGGCTCAGGCTCATCAGCGAATACCTGAGATTAATGATCAGCTGTGTCAGTATCATCTCTATTATCGTTCCGCCCGCCGCGATCACGCGCACTCCGGCAAATTCCCCGGCGCTTGTGAGATTCGTCAGGCTCATGACAGTGCCCTCCGCCGCCGTTATCCCGGCCGCGACCATCGTGATCCCCAGACTGAAACTCACCGCGAAATATCCCAGCGCGATGGGTATTCCGTCTTTCAGGCCGTTCGCGAACTCCCCTTTTACGCCTTGGCGTTCATTTTTATCCATAGTCATTCCCCCGTAATCTCTTTGATTTTATACGCAAAGCCCGTAATTTACAATACGCAACAGCGTGTTGCTTGAAGAGAAGCTCCTCCCGCATTAGAATATAGACAGAATAAAAAACACTGCTTACGGCATTTGGACGCGAAGTCAGATCACGGAGGAAAATAAATGAGCACACAGGAAGTATTATTGGAACTCAGAACAAAGAACGGCTTATCACAGGACGAACTCGCCGAGAAGCTCTTCGTCACCCGCCAGGCAGTATCCCGCTGGGAGAACGGCGACACCGTGCCGAACACCGAAACCTTAAAGCTTCTCTCGAAGCTCTATAAGGTCTCGATCAACACGCTCCTCGGCTCCCCTCAGCAGCTGGTCTGCCAGTGCTGCGGCATGCCCATGGACGATTCGATCATAGGCAATGACGAGGACGGCACCCCCAACGAGCACTACTGCAAATGGTGCTACGCCGACGGAACCTACACCTATCACGACATGGACAGCCTGATCGACGTCTGCGTCGGCCACATGGTAAATGAGAACTTCACCGAGGACCAGGCCCGCGCGTACATGAGGCAGGTACTGCCCACCCTCGATTACTGGAAGCGCTATGAGGAACTGAGCGACAACGGTGAATTCGAAGCATTCAAGCAGAAACTGATCGATGAGATAAACGATCTCCATATCGAAGGCATGCCGAAGGTCGAGTCCCTGAGCGCGCTCGTCGGAAGCTTTGTCAACCTCGCCTACCCTCTCCCGAGCGGCGCTAAGGTCAAATTCCTGAACGACGGCACCACCTACCTCGGCACCCAGCTCGAATGCGAATTTGGCGGCGACCGCTGCTTCGGCGTCCTCGCCAACATGGATTTCATCCTGATCTGCACTTATGAGGCGGAAGGCGCGAATCCGGAGCTGGTACTGTACAAAAAGAGATAAAACAACGCTGCCGCCGCGTAACTTGGCCGGCACAAAGAAAAAGGG
>JAFZKM010000266.1 GCA_017553665.1 Lachnospiraceae bacterium | reverse complement strand
TGGAAGGTCTTGTTGTGGATAAGGGCATCATCCTCTGAGACCTTCAGGTCATGCTCGACGTATTCGTTGAGAAGATCTTCGGTGAAGGCGATCATACGCGTCTCAGACCTTCATATTTCCCTTTCACCGAGCCATCGGTTGAAGTAGACGTAAGCTGCTTCCAGTGCCACGGAAAAGGCTGCCCTCTGTGCAAGCACACAGGCTGGATCGAGGTTCTCGGCGCCGGCGTTGTAAATAAAAAGGTGCTTGAGGGCTGCGGAATCGACAGCAACGTATACAGCGGAATAGCTTTCGGTATCGGTATCGACCGTATCGCGATGCTGAAGTACGGGATCAACAATATCAAGCTTCTGTTCGAATCGGATCTTCGCGTCCTCGGACAGATCGATGACTAAGGAAGGGGGGATATTTATATGTTAGTACCGCTCAGTTGGTTAAAAGATTATGTAGATATAAATGTCAGCCCCGATGTACTCGAGGAGAAGCTTTTCTCCTGCGGTTTCGAGGTTGAGGAAAAATATGAGGTCGGCAAGGATATAAGCAATGTTGTTGTAGGACTTGTTCAGACCTGTGAAGCTATTGAAGGCACACATCTTCATGTTTGCAATGTTGACACCGGCGTGAACGGCGTTGTACAGATCTGCTGCGGCGCGGACAATGTACGCGCAGGCAAGAAATTCCCCGTTGCGCTTGTCGGAGCTACGGTTTACGCTACAGCGAAGGATCACAAGACTATCGAGGGCGTTGCCACTATCAACGCAGGCAAGCTCAGAGGCTATGATTCGTTCGGTATGCTCTGTTCGGGAACCGAGCTCGGCGTATCCGAGGATATGTATCCCGGAGCAGGATATAACGGACTTCTTGAGCTTCCCGACGACTGCACGGTAGGCGCCGATATCAAGCCCATCCTCGGACTTGACGACTGGATCTTCGATGTTTCGATCACCGCGAACAGACCCGACTGCCAGAGCATTTTCGGTCTCGCGAGAGAAGTTGCCGCGATCCTGGAACTTCCCTTAAAGCAGCCCGTGCTTGACTATCATGAGTCCGGAAAGACCATTGATTTCAATATTACCGTAGACGCGCCCGAGCTTTGCCCCCGCTACATCGGACATTATGTTTCGGATGTAAAGATCGCGCCCGCTCCTCAGTGGATGAGAAGAAGACTGGCGCTCGTCGGCTGCTCGGCGATCTCAAATATCGTTGATATCACAAACTATGTATTAAAAGAGCTCGGCCAGCCCATGCACGCGTTTGATTTCTCATATCTTGAGGGCAACGCGATCAATGTAAGGACCGCTGGCGACGGCGAGAAGATCGTCACACTTGATGAGAAGGAATTCGCGTTAACTCACGACAATCTCGTTATCTGCGACGGAAAGAAGCCCGTGGCTCTCGCAGGCATCATGGGAGGTCTCAATTCCGAGATCCTCGATACCACTGCCGCTGTTATGTTTGAGGCTGCGACCTTCGCGTGCGACAATATCAGAAAGAGCTCGAGATCGCTCGGCCAGGTATCGGATTCCAGCGCGCGTTTTTCAAAGGGCGTGGACGAGTATTCGACCGTTATGGCCATGAAGCGCGCTCTGCATCTGGTTGAAGAGCTTGGATGCGGTACCGTTTCGTCGACTCATTTTGACATTAACTCCGGCAATTCGATCGAGCCCAGGGAACTGACCGTAAGCGTGGAGAAGGTTAATTCCGTACTCGGCATTAAGGTTCCCGACGCCGATATCGTAAGGATCCTTAAGAACCTGAGCTTTGATCCCGTACTCAGCGGTGACGCGCTCACGATCAGGATCCCCGCGTACCGCACCGATATGGAGAGCTATCAGGATGTGGCTGAGGAGATCATCCGCGAATACGGCTACGATCACATTGTTCCTACATTCATTCCCACTGCTCAGGTTACGAGCGGAGGAAACAATTTAAGACAGAAGTCGGAACTCAAGGTAAAGAACGCGCTCTGCGCAGCGGGCGTTTACGAGGGAATCCATTATTCGTTCTTCTCGCCTTCGGACCTCGATCTCTTAAGACTTCCCGAGGACGCTCCCGAGCGACACGCTATAAAGCTGATGAACCCGATAAATATCGATCTTTCGCTGATGCGTACGACTCTTGCGCCTCAGATGATCGCGGCGATCGCGAGAAACCAGAAGAGAGGCATTCTTTCTGGACGTATCTTCGAACTCGGAAACAGATTCATCGCGGGCGAGCTTCCGCTGGTTGACTATCCGATCGAAGCAGAGACGATCTGCATCGGTATCTTCGGAGAGAAGGAGAGCTTCTACACATTAAAGGGCGTTGTTGACGTGATCGCAGACGCGCTTGACGTAGAGTTCAGATATGAAGCTTCGACAAAGAGCTTCCTGCATCTTTACAGGACAGCTGCCGTTTCGTGCGACGGTGAGAATGTCGGCTATCTCGGTCAGCTCTTATACGAGATCCAGGACGAGACCGATATGAGAGTTCCCGCTTACATCGCCGAGATCGATCTTCGCGCTCTTTCTAAATACTACGGCAAGAAGCGTGTATTTAAGCCTCTTCAGAAGTTCCCCGAGCAAAAGAGAGATCTGTGCTTCGTAATGGACAAGAAGATCACTTGCGCTCAGGTCGAGGATTCCGTAAAGGATTCCTGCGGCTTCATCACTGCGATCGATCTGTTCGATATCTACGAAGGTGAACAGCTCGGAGAAGATAAGAAGAGCATGGCGTTCTCACTTGTATTTACGCCCAAAGATGAGGAACTCACCGATGCGGCCATCGATTCGTTCGTTGCAAAGATACTTGAGGATCTCGGCTCGAAATACGGTATTACACTGAGAGCATAAAAAATTAGTTGACATTTTGTGCGCGAATCACTATTATATATCCGTATGTGTTTGATGAAACGTCCGTGTCCGGATTCATCTTACATTCGTCATCAATAAGAAATAACGTTCGGGAGGTGAAAAACAAAACATGGCAAACATCAAATCCGCTAAGAAGAGGATCAAGGTTATCGAGACCAAGACCTTAAGAAATAAGATGATCAAGTCTAAGGCTAAGACATTATCGAAGAAGGTTCTTAACGCTGTGGCTGCAAGCGATAAGAATGCTGCGGTTGCTGCCTTCAAGGAGGCTGCTGCTTTTCTTGATAAGTCCGCTGCTAAGGGAGTATACCACAAGAACACAGTTGCCCGTAAGATTTCCAATCTTCAGAAGGCTGTTAATACTCTGTAATTGAAGACTGAATATTTGGGGAGTATCGCTCTGCGGTACTCCCTTTTTACGTTTGTGAATATTGTGTGAAAAATCATCATAATTCTTGCACCTCTATTCGCGATACAGTATAATAATTTACTATAGTGGCGAAATATGTATTTATAAGGATTTGATCGTATGAGTAAAAAAACAATTGCCATCATCGGAGCGGTAAATATCGATATCTGCGGAACCGCCGATGTGCAGCCTGTCCTTCATGATTCGAATCCCGGGAATGTTAATATTTCCTTCGGAGGAGTCGGACGGAACATTGCCGAAAACCTGTGTCACCTCGGGTTTAAAGCAGAAATGATCACGACTCTGGCGGAGGATGATTTCTCGAGACAGATCGTTGAGGCAGGCCAAAAAGCCGGTATCGGTTTTTCGCATTCGATGATCGTACCCGGAGCTTCATGCTCCACCTACATCAGCGTTAACAGCAACAACAAGGACATGCTGGTGGCTATCAATGACATGAAGATCTGCGACCGCATGACGATCGATTTCATCCGATCACAGATCGATTTCATCAATTCCTGCGACATGGCCGTATGTGATACGAACATGCCCGCGAATGTGCTGAGATTCCTTGCGGAGAACTGCACCGTACCGCTTGCGGTTGACCCCGTATCGATGATCAAGGCGCTTAAGCTCCAGAATATAATAGGCCGTTTCACGATAATCAAGCCCAATGTATTCGAGAGCGAATTCATGACAGGGATAAAGGCCGAGAATGACCTGGCCCTGAAGCAGAACGCCGATTTTTATCACAGCCTCGGCGTAAAGTATGTTTTCATCTCACTCGCCGAGAAGGGATCTTTCTTCTCGGACGGAGAAAAATGCGGTATAATGCCTATTTGTTCACAGTATCCTCTGGTTAACGCGTCCGGATGCGGCGATGCTTTCGTAGCGGCCGTTATCTGGCAGTATTTAAACGGCGGAACGGTTGAGCAGATGGCAAAAGCGGGAGTGTGCGCCGCGAGTGTCTGCGGCAATTCAAAAGATACCGTATGCCCCGACATCAACGAAGAGCTTCTGCTCAAGCTGATGAAAAACTGAAGATATGGAATGAATGGAGAGACAGTATGAAATTGGAAGATTTTCT
>JAFZKM010000265.1 GCA_017553665.1 Lachnospiraceae bacterium | reverse complement strand
GTTCATAGAACAGTATCCGGACGAGCTTATTGAGGCAGCCAGGATCGACGGAGCCGGAGAGCTGAAGATCTTCTGGAAGATGGTAATGCCCGCGCTCGCGCCCGCATGGTCCACTCTTATAGTTTTATCGTTCGTATCGAACTGGAACGATTACTTCTCGCCTCTGATCTACATCACGAGCCAGGCGATGAAGACTCTGCCCCTTGCACTCCAGACTATCGGCGGAGGCGCTGCGGGCATGTCGGTACAACGTGCAGGCGCTGTTGCGGCAGCCTCGCTGATCATGACACTTCCCACGGTTGTACTCTTTACGGTAATGCAGGGAAAGGTCATGGAGACCATGGCTTATTCCGGAATAAAAGGCTGAGCGGCATGGAGGAGATATGAAAAGATCAAAACGTATTGCGGTGCTGCTTTTGGCCCTGCTGATGGTGCTCGGTACCGGGGCGACCGGCGCGGCTGCAGTTGCGGCCGGATCCGGGAGCTATGTTACGGGAGATGACAACTATCGTCAGCCCGTTCCGGAATGTTATTACGTTGCCGAGACTATCTACAATCTCAGAGGGATCGAGGATAAGAACCTCACCTTCAAACAGCCCAAGGATCTGTTCATTGATGACGATGACATGATCTACGTTGTGGATTCGGGCAACAAGAGAATTGTAAAGCTCGATCAGGATTACAACACCGTAGCTATTTTTTACGGACCCGACAAGGCTTTTGCGGATCCTCAGGGAATTTTTGTAGATGATGACGGCGACATGTACGTTGCCGATACCGAGAACAAGCGCATTGTCCATATGGATAAGGACGGCGAGTTCGTCGAGGAATTCACTAATCCCGAGAGCGAGCTTGCCACAGGCGATGTATTTACGCCCACAAAGCTGGTCGTAACCCAGACAGGTTATATTTACTCGGTCAAGGGCGAAAACATCATGGCGATCGACGGAAACAACGTTTTCCGCGGTTACTACGGTCAGACAAATATCGGCTACAGCTTATCGGAGGCCATCTTCAGAATGTTCGCTTCCGAAAAGCAGAAGGCCTCGCATTTAAAGAGACTTGCCGCTTCGTACATCAACGTAACCTACGGCAAGGACGGCATGATCTACGCCACGAGCATGGAACGCGAAGAGGGCGAGATCAAGAAGCTGAATTCGATCGGTACAAACATCTACCGTAAATATAAGACGATCGGCAACAAGATGAGAAATCCCATCAAGGATTTCATTGAGAACAAGCTGTTAAAGGCAGTCGTTGCCGGACAGAGCTTCAAATTCGGTGAGTATTTCAATGATGAGGGCATGTACATCGAGCCCTACTTCGCCGATATCTGCGTGGATGACAACGGTGTGGTAACCGTTATCGAGCAGCTCAACGGCAAGGTTTACCAGTACGACCAGGACGGCAGGATGCTCGTAGCGTTCGGCGGCCTCGGCGAGAAGACCGGTACATTTACCAGACCCAGCGCCATCGATGTTGACAGCAAGGGAAGACTCTACGTGCTCGACCAGATCGACAACAGTATCCAGATCTTCGAGCCCACCGAGTTCATCGGATACATCCATCAGGCTACATCGGCCTACAACAACGGTTATTACGAGGAATCCTTCGAACTTTGGAAGAAGGTTCTCTCGATCGACGAGAACTACTCGCTCGCTCATGTGGGAAGCGCAAAGGCTTACTACAAGCAGGGCATGTACAAAGAGGCCATGGAAGAGGCCAAGATCGTGGGAGACAGAGATGTTTACACGATGGCATTCGACGAGTACAAATACGAAGTGCTCCGTGCCAACTTCTTCCTGATCATCATGATCGCCCTTGCGTTGATCATCGCGGTGATCCTGCTCGTCAGACTGTTCCTGAAGCGCGGAAATAAGAACTACTGGGGCTTCATTTCCAACAAGGGCAGGAAGATGGGGATCATCTCGGGCATAAGCTACAGCTTCTACGCGATGTTCCATCCGCTTGACTCCCTCGAGGGCATCAAGACCAATCGTGACAGAATTAACCGCGCGGTACCGCTGATCATCTTCGCGACGGCCTTCGTCGTAAGGATCGCGTACCTGTTCGTAGTGCATTTCCCGCTTGCTTCGATCGAGACGGTGGACATAAACCCGCTGTTCGAGCTGGTTAAGCTGCTGATAGTACCCGTTTCGTGGATACCCGCGTCGTTCATGGCGACGAGTATCTCGGGCGGTGAGAGTAAGGTAAGGGAGATCACCTTCGCGAGCGCGATCTCGCTCACGCCTTTTATCGTGATCAATGTTCCGCTGATGTTCCTGTCGAACATCATGTCGAAGACACAGAAGTCATGGTACGGCGTTTTCCAGACGCTGGCCTACATCGGAATGTTCCTCATCCTGTTCCTCGCGATGCTCGTACTGAACAATTACACGTTCGGCAAGGCGATAGGCATGATGTTCGTATCGGCATTCCTGATGCTCGTGCTGTGGCTGGTGATCCTGCTGTGCTATGTACTTTCCGGAAGAGTGATACAGTTCATCATTCAGATACTTGAAGAATTCAAGCTGAACTTCCTGTAAAAAATAAGACGAAGCGAAGTGAAAGGAGAAAAGGAAAGTGGTTAAAGATTTCCTCTTGAGCCGGCTCGGCACCATAATATTCCTGGTCGTAGTCGCTGTCTTATTTCTTATAGGTTCTTCCAGGATAAAGAAAGCAAGACAGAATGCCATTACATACAGCAATGAATACGAAGCGCCCGAAGCAGACGCGGATCTGCAGGCAGACGGCGAGTATGTTTCGATAGCGAACAACGGACAGCTCGAGCTTTTCTACAGTGACGTCAAGGGCGCGGTACAGATAAAGGACTTAAAGAGCGGCAAGATATACAAGTCGATCGTGGATGAAGAGGTCTACCCGAAGCTTAAGAAATCGAACAAGCAGTGGAAAGCCCACATGCAGTCGGCGATCACGATCAAATACAACGACTTAAAGAAAAGAGACTCCGGTGTAAAGGAAGCCTCGGCCGGCAAGGACTGCGGCAGCCTGACCGCCGAATACATTGAGAACGGCGTGAGGGTAACATACGGATTCCTCACTCCCGGAATCTACATTACCGTGGAATACACGATCGAAGGGAATGAACTGGTAGTAAGGGTTCCCTACGAAAAGATCACGGAGCTTTCGAAGTTCGCCGTTACGACTATAGCGGTGCTGCCCTACCTGGGAGCCTGCGGCAATGAGAACGAGGGATATATCTTTTATCCCGACGGAAGCGGCGCGGTAACGAGCTTTGAACGTGTCGGCGAGCGTTCCGCGAATGCCAAGATGGCTATTTATTACACCTACTCCAACAAGGCAGTGAGCCTCGAGAACCTGTTAAACAATTACGAGCGCTACACGGCAGCGATGCCGGTCTTCGGTATTAAGAACGGTGACAGCGCGGTTTTCGGTTATGCGTCCGAAGGCGGGGCAAATACCGGTATCGGCGTTTATCCTTCGGGAGTCGTGCTCGATCTGAACAGGGCGGGCTTTGAGGTTTATGTCCGCAATGTATATAACGTTGACATGTACAGCATCTCGAGCGGTGACGGCAAGACGGCCACCGGCGGTCTCGTACAGCGTGTGGACAAACAGCTGATCCCCGAGGACAAGGAGATCAGATATGCCTTCCTTGACGGAGATAAGGCAAATTACAGCGGCATGGCCGATGTTTACAGAGAATATCTGCTCTCGACCGGACAGCTGGTCAAGACGGACAAGGTCGACAATACGGCCCTTGCTCTGCAGCTTCTCATGGGAACGACAAAAGAGGGCATAGTATTCGATGAATATGTTACGATGACGACCTTCGATCAGGCTGTCGAGATACTGGACGGACTGAAGATGCAGGGGATCACCGATACCGAGCTGGTGCTCACGAGCTGGCAGAAGGGCTACAACGATTATGAATACTGGGGGCCCGACCGTCACCTCGGCGGAAAGAGCGGACTTAAAACTCTTTCGGATTACGCTGCGGCGAACACCGGAATGCGCGTATTCATCGAGAGCGATCTCATTGCCGCTTCTTCCGAAACGAGCGGACTCGACAGGGAAAAGGACGTCGCGTACAACGGTCTGAACACCGAAGTGGCGATCAAGTATTATGACGGAACCTTCAAATACTTAAGAAATCCCGCGGCGCTCAGAAAGGTCAATGAGAAGATGCTCGACAAGTACGAAAAGTACAGCGGCCTCGGGATCGGATACTACGATATCGGATATTACGCATATCCGGATTTCAATGAGTGGCATCCTTACACCAAGACCGAAACGGTCGAGGAACTGAAGAATACGATGGCCGATTCGAAGGCCGCAGGAAAGAAGATCGCCGTAAGAGGTCAGAACCAGTACATATTCGGCAATGCCGACTATATCTACAGGATCAGCGATTCAAATTACGGACTGTCGATCACCGATTACGCGGTGCCTTTCGTACAGATGGTGATCTCGGGACTTATCCCTTATTCCTCGGGGAATGCGGGAAACCTCTCATACGATCTTCAGACACAGAAGCTTCAGTGGATCGAGTTTGGCTCGATGCCGATGTTCTACCTGACTTATGAGTCGGCGCTGAAGCTGCGCGACACCTACGCGGACACGCTGTTCAGCTCGACCTGGAGCGACTGGGAGCCGGTGGTTGTCGATACCTACAGGGAATTCAAGGAGAGTTTCGGATCCCTCGCGGGACTTCGCATGACGGAGCATAAGGCACTGAGCGAGAAGTCCAGGAGGATCACGTACGAGAACGGAACGAAGATCTACCTGAATTATTCCGACAAGGATGAAACCTTTGACGGGATCACGATCCCGGCCAAGGATTATGTAGTGATCGGAGGTGGACGCTGATGGCAGAGAATAATGCCGCTGCAACGAAAAAGAAAAAGCGTCACCTTTCATTGCGCGCGAAGAACGCGTTAAAGGGACTCGTTTTCGTCACTCCGTTCATTATCGGACTGATCGCCTTCTTCATTTACCCGATCTTCTTCTCGCTCCGCATCAGCATTGCGCAGAGCGTTGAGATCATCGGAATGAAGCTCAAAGGCATCACATTTTACCAGTACAAGCGCGCGTTCGTAGAGGATACGGAATTTGTTCCGACATTCCTCGCTACGGTTAAATATACGCTTACGACTTTCCCGCTCACGATCATCCTTTCACTGATCATCGCGATCCTGCTGAACAAGGAGATCAAGGGAAGAGGACTGTTCAGAGTGATCTTCTTCATACCCTTCCTGCTGGGAAGCGGCGAGATCATGAGACAGCTCTTAAATCAGGGCGTTGACCGTGCGGTACTCAATATCGCGGACGGAAGGATAATTCCCTACAACGTGCTCAGCTATTTCGGATCGACGATAGTGGACGTCGTTCAGGGACTGTTCGGAACGCTGGTTACCGTACTCTGGCGAAGCGGAGTACAGATACTGCTGTTCCTTGCGGGACTTCAGAGCATCTCGCCCGCGCTCTATGAGGCGGCCAGGATAGACGGAGCGACGGAGTGGGAGCTTTTCTGGAAAGTTACGGTCCCGATGATCTCCCCGATGATGCTGCTGACACTCGTCTACACGATAGTCGATTCCTTTACGAGCATCGATAACAAGCTGCTCGCTTACATCAAAACCTACGGGTTTGCGAATGCCGAATTCTCGTATGCGTCGGCACTCGGCTGGATATACTTCGCATTCATCGGAATACTGGTTGCGATCATATTCGGCATAATGAAGAAATACATGCATACCAGCGAAGTTGAGGAGGTAAGAAAGCGTGAGCGCAAGCACAGAGTCATTACAATTGAAAAAGCCCGCAGAACTACCTACTGATAACAAGTTCAAGCTTCGCATGAGGCTCTTCGCGAGAAGATACCTGACCGAGACGGGAATAAAGAAGCTGCTGCTTCGCATCGTAATGTATCTGCTGGTCTGCGGCCTCGCGTTCGTATTCCTGTATCCGTTCCTTTACATGATGGTTAAGTCGCTGATGACAAACTCGGATCTTCTCAGCTCCTCGGTCGCCTGGATACCCACCGAGCTGAAATTCGAGAACTACGCGATCGCGCTCGATCTGATGAAGGGAAAGGTATTCGCTAAGAACTCGCTGCTGGTTACGGTAGTTGCCTGTGTCGGACATGTTTTTTCGTGTTCCTTCATCGGCTACGGATTCGCAAGATACAATTTCCCCGGAAAGAAGCTTCTGTTCGTGTTCGTCATACTGGCGTTCATCGTTCCCACGCAGACGCTGATCATTCCTTCGTATCTTACCTATTCGCGTTTCAACTGGCTCAACACTTACCTGCCGCTTACGGTTCCGGCATTCTTCGGATTCGGACTTCGCGGAGCGCTGTATGTGTTCCTGTTCAGACAGTTCTTCCTTACGGTTCCCAGGAGCCTTGAGGAAGCGGCGAGGATAGACGGCTGCGGATTCTTCAGGACTTACTGGAAGATCGTATTCCCGCTGGCCCGCGCTACTATCGTTGTTGCGCTCGTTCTCGCAGTGGTATGGCATTGGAACGATTCGTACGAGCCCGGTATTTATATCACGAGCCCCGCAAAGCAGTTCCTTCCGCCCAGGATCAGACTGATCGTTGAGGCGGCAAATGCTCTTCCCGACCAGCAGCAGGAGATGCTCCGCCAGCTCGGTCTTGAGGGAGGCGAAGACACACTTAACGACGCTGTTGTTATGGCGGGGGCCGCCATCATCAGCTCCCCGGTACTTCTGTTCTTTGCATTTGCCCAGAGGCAGTTCATGCAGGGTATCGAACGTTCCGGAATTACGGGCGAATAAGCCCGGTGTAACCCGTATTTTGCGGGGGGCGCTTTAGAGGAGGCGTTTTCCGTGAGATATAAAAAACTATTTTTAAAACAGGGAGGATTTACAAATGAGAAAACTTCTCGCAGTACTTCTGGCAGTTGTAATGATCGTCAGCCTTGCAGGTTGTAAAAAGGAAACGACCGATCCCAACGCAGGCCAGGGCACAACCACTACCGCGCCCACACAGAGCGCAGGCAGCACAACCACAGCTCCTACGGCTAAGCCCGACGAGCCCACACCCGAACCCGAGCCTCCTATGGCTCTGACCATCTCTCTTCCCTCCGACAACGAGCACGTTGCAAACGGTGAGAACGACGCAGAGATGCAGTACTATCAGAAGCTTATTGATGAGCTTCAGGAAAAGACCAACACTACTCTTACATTTGAGTGGCTTGCGGCAGCAACCTACTATGATGAAGAGCATCTTGGACTTAAGATCTCCACTAAGGACGTTGCCGACATCTGTGTTGTAGGTAAGGACGCTACTTTCCTTGCAGCAGCAGAAGAGGGCCTTTTCTGGGATCTTGCTCCCTACATCGATGATTATCCGAACCTTGCTACCATTCCCGAGGCTACTCGTCAGAACGCCTCCTACAATGGCAAGATGTATGGTATTCCCCGTTCGAGAACACTTGCACGTAACGGTCTCGGCTATCGTCTTGACTGGCTCAACAACCTGAACCTCGAAGAGCCTACAACCTGGCAGGCATTCCATGACATGCTCTATGCTTTCACTTACAACGATCCCGACGGAAACGGTGTTGATGATACCGTAGGTCTTGGTCTTGACCAGTGGCAGGGCGTATGGAACATCATGATGGTTTGGTTCGGCGTTCCCAATGAGTGGGGTATTGATGCAAGCGGCAACCTTATCTACAAGGTTGAGACCGATGAGTACATCACCGCTCTTAAGGCTTTCCGTGACCTCTATGCAGAGGGCGTTATCAACAACGGCGCAAACGGCGTTCCGGATCTTATGGATGAGACTCTTACACCCGGTAAGGCAAGAGACCAGCTGTTAAGAACAGGTAAGGCAGGCTGCGGCGTACAGGTTCTTGACGATCAGAGAAAGGTTGAGACCTACTTCGAGAGCGCTGATGTAGGACTTTCGACTGAGGACGATCCTATCTACACCCTCCAGGGCTATGTTGATACCGGTAAGGGCGCGTTCTGTCTTCCTACCACAGGTATGAACAACCTGCTTGCGATCTCCACAAAGAACATCAAGACTGAGGATCAGTTAAGAAAGGCTCTTCAGTTCCTCAACGACCTCAACAACGGTGAGATCCTCAACCTCATTGAGTACGGTTGGGAAGGCCTGACCTACGAGATCGACGAAGACGGCTATGTATCTCTTTACGATGCTGACAAGCTTGCTGAGACCGGTGTTCAGTCATCTCAGTGGAACTACGGTTTCAACCAGATGATCCCTTACTTCACCGCTCCCGAGAATGCGCGTCCCGTTGACCGTAACCTCTACACCAGCGAGATCACCAAGCTCGAGCAGAAGCTCTATGCTGAGGATATCCAGTACTGCGTACCTAACTACGGCGCAAGCTTTACCTCAGATACTTACGTAACCGACGGCAAGACTCTTGATACCATTATCGCAGACGCTCAGCAGGCATTCATCCTCGGCCAGATCGACGAGTCGGCTCTCCGTGAAGCTATCGCAACATGGAAGACCTCCGGCGGCGACAAGGTTACCGCAGAGATGAACGAGCTCTACAAGAAGACAAAATAATAAAGCACTTTTACAAGAACTCATAGGCTTACTATGACTGATCACAGGCAGCATACGTTTGTTATGTGTGCTGCCTGTGCTTTAAAAAAACGGGGACAGCGTGGATCTTTATGAAGATTACGATCAAAAGCATTGACAGAAAATACGTGACTGTCGGGTGGGACAGCGTGAAGGACGCGGACAGCTATGCCCTTTTCTGGGCAGATTCGGACAGCCCTTCGATGGTATATCAGAAAAGATATGCCGGAAAAGACACGGAATACACTTTGCTCAAATCCACTCACATTCCGCACTGGTTTTACGCGGAAGCTTATAAAGACGAAAAATTGCTCGAAAGAAGCGAGAAGCTTGCTTCCGGGATAACATATAAACTTAACCCCAGACTTGAAAAACTGAACAGGGGTCTTGTTGCGTTGGGTACCGGCGAGGGGATCTTCCTTGCCTGGAGGATGTTCAGGGATGAGGTCAGATCCGCCACGGCGACGGGGATGACCGGCACCGACTACATCGTGTACAGGAACGGCAGGAAGATCGCGGAGGTCACCGATTCAACGAACTGGCTCGACCGTGACGGAAAAGAAGGCGACAGCTACAGTGTTTTGCCTGTCGCGGACGGCCGTGAAGGCAGAAAATGCACCGAGGTTTCGGTCGCCAAAGGCGGAAAGAACTATATAGAGATCCCTCTCCGCATTCCCGGCGGGGGAGTGACAAAAGCAGGCGAAGGATACTCTTATTCGGCAAACGATATGAGCGTAGGCGATATCGACGGCGACGGAGAGCTGGAATTCTTCGTAAAATGGGATCCTTCGAATTCGCACGACGTATCGCAGCGCGGCTATACGGGCAACTGCTATATTGACTGCTACAAGATGTCGGGAAGGCTTCTCTGGAGACTCGACATGGGACGCAATATACGCGCCGGAGCGCATTATACCCAGTTCATGGTCTATGACTTCGACGGCGACGGAAAAGCGGAGATGTCCGTAAAGACCGCGCCGGGAACGAAGATGACCGTATTCGATGAGGGCGGCGACGTTATTTCCGAAAGATTCATAACTCTGCCCGATGCCGACATTAAGGCCGGCATCACTCACGAAGACAATTATGTCTGCTCGGCCGCGGACTTTTATGAGTATACGGTAAACCGCTTCATGAACTGGGGCGAGCAGGAAGAAGTAAGATCCGGACAATGGCCGGCAACTCTTGAAGAATGCTGGGAGATACCGCAGCGTTTCAGTTATCCTCTCTCGAGGAAGGACGCGAGCGCGCTTGCCGATTACTTCATGGATGAGTACGCGCCCGCGAAGGATGAGAAGAACAGATTAAGGGAATTCGAGGGCTTTATCTACGAAGGCCCCGAGTACCTGACAATGTTCGCCGGAGACGGCAGGGAGCTGGAGACCATAG
>JAFZKM010000264.1 GCA_017553665.1 Lachnospiraceae bacterium | reverse complement strand
CTACCTGTGCATCATGTATGTCACTGATGGCTGCAGGTGTTCCCATCAAGAAGATGGTTGCAGGTATTTCCTGCGGTTTAGTCACAGGCGAGACTGATGAGGATTTCGTGCTGCTGACAGATATCCAGGGGCTTGAGGACTTCTTCGGCGATATGGACTTCAAGGTTACCGGTACTACCGAGGGTATCACCGCTATCCAGATGGATATCAAGATCCACGGTCTTACCCGTCCCATCGTAGAGGGCGCTATCGCGCGCTGCCGTGAGGCACGTCTCTACATCATGGACAACTGCATGAAGCCCGCTATCGCAGAGCCTCGTCCTGAGGTGAGCAAGTACGCTCCGAAGATCATCCAGATCCAGATCGATCCTCAGAAGATCGGTGATGTTGTCGGACAGCGCGGCAAGACGATCAACGCGATCATCGACGCTACCGGCGTTAAGATCGATATCACGGATGACGGTGCTGTTTCGGTATGCGGTACGGACGCTGATATGATGCAGGAGGCTATCCGCCTGATCAATATCATCGTTTCCGAGTTCGAAGAGGGCAAGATCTACGACGGTAAGGTCGTATCGATCAAGGACTTCGGCGCGTTCATCGAGTTTGCTCCCGGCAAGGAGGGCATGGTTCATATCTCGAAGATCGCCAAAGAGAGGATAAACCATGTGGAGGATGTACTTACTTTAGGAGACAAGGTTAAGTGCGTATGCCTCGGCAAGGACAAGATGGGCCGCGTAAGCTTCTCGATCAAGGACGTTAAATGATCAGGGCTTTAATACTCTGAATAGTTACGGCGCAGGCTGCGACGGGATATTCCTTCTCAAAACAAGAGCGTTTGATCGTTTTGAGAAGGAACACCCTGCGGGCCTGCGCCTTGCATTACCATAGACCCAACAGATTATTTTGACGATTCTTGATAAAATGGATGACGCGGCCGGCCTTGACTTGCCTTCTGTTTTTTATCAAGAGGAGAATGGGGGATAAAGAGAGGAAAGATATTTGGAACAAGATCGATTTGAGAGCAGCCGCATTTTCTACGAAAAGAAGGTCGCGGGGATGATACATGAGAAGTTCCCTGAATTTGAGGGACGGATCGCGGTCGGGATCGCGGGAGAAGGCTCGGATTGCTTCGGCTACGATGACTTTATGTCGAGAGATCATGACTTCGGAACGGGAGTCTGCCTGTGGCTGACCGATGAGGATATGGAGCACTTCGGGGAAAGGCTGACGGAAGAGTATGACAGGCTGGCATACGGCAGCGGGAACGGCGGTCTTTCCGCGCGTCTTCGCGAACGCCGGGGAGTCATGACGATCCGCGCTTACTATTCGAATATCCTGAATATCGATTGCGATGTAAACGGATGTGAGATAAGTCCCGAACAGTGGCGGAAGCTGGATCACGCGTGCCTTGCGACCGCGGTTAACGGGGAAGTATTCCGCGATGACCTCGGCATGTTCACGGCTTTCAGGGAGCTGCTGCTGGCTTTTTATCCCGATGAGATTTGGAGAGAGCGGCTCGCGGATGAACTCCACAGGTTTTCGGCCGCACTGCGGGTCAATTACGCCAGATGCATGACGCGAAAGGATACCGTTGCCGCGCAGCTGTGCAAACTGGAAGGGCTGAAAGCCGCCATGGAGCTGTTTTTTCTGATGAAACGCGTATATCCGCCGTATTATAAATGGACCTACAGGAGACTTGCCGAACTGGACCCGGACGGGAAATATGCCGCAAAAATACGCAGCCTTGCGGAAGCAGGCTGCGCGGTATCGTTCTGGAAAGACAGAAAATATAATCCGGACAGGCCGAATCTGGCGGACCCGGTGGTGAACCTTACCGAGCAGATCGCGGCGGACATAGTGCAGATGCTGCGTGAGCGAGGCCTGACCGAAGGGAAAGATCCGTATCTGGAAAGATATGTGGATGAGGTACTATAGTTTTTCGAATAATGAATATCTCTCCCACATTTTCGCGAGCAGCCCCGAATAATCCGTATCGGTGCGTGCCCGAAGAAGTTCTGTCATCTCGGCCACCGGCTCCAGGACAGGGTCAAGCGAAAGATTTGACAGGATCCCTTTCAGTCCGTGGGCGGCCTCAAAAGCCGCGTCAAGATCTTTGTTTTTTATGAGCGCTTCGAGTCTTTCGTAGCGCTCTTTTTTTAACGCGTCCGGAACGAATTCAAGATAGAAATCTTCGTCGCCGAGACAGCGCTCCAGACCTTTATCGGTGTCGCAGCCCAGCTCTTTAAGCTTTTTGACGGTTATCATAAGCCATCCTTTCCGCTATGAAATCTTCAAATCCGTCGCTGTCAACAGGGACTGAGAAATAGTAGCCCTGAATGATATCGACGCCGGCTTTTTTCAGGGTATTATACTGGTCGCTGTTCTCCACGCCCTCTACAACCACCGAGGCGCCGAGGAACTTCGCGAGATCTACGACCAGTTCGATCAGCCTCAGGCTCTTGGGACTGGTGTGAAGATTTTTGATGAAATCCATATCGAGCTTAAGTACATCGATCGGAAGTATCGAAAGAGTATTCAGCGAAGAGTATCCGGTTCCGAAATCGTCCATCTCGATCTTGTATCCGAGCGCTCTGAGCAGACCCGCGGCTTCAACTATCCTGTCCGAATCTTCGGCATAAGCCGATTCGGTGATCTCGAGATAGAGGTCGGCAGGAGTTATGCCGGCATCCTTTACGATGCCTTCTATTTCACCTACCAGTCCCGAATCCATGATATCGATCCTGGAAACATTGACCGAGACGGGAACAGAGAAACCGAACTTCTTTTTCCAGCGCGCGATCTGCTGAGAAACCTCGCGCCAT
>JAFZKM010000263.1 GCA_017553665.1 Lachnospiraceae bacterium | reverse complement strand
GCAGACATCGGGTGGCCTGCTGATCTCAGTCGCCGCGAAAGACGCAGATGCCCTGCTTTCAGACCTTCTGTACCATACAGATGCCGCTATCATCGGATACGTGAGCGAAAGACAGGGGACAGAGCTTATTATCGAATGATAAGAAAGTGCGGCGGCAATCATTTGCCGCCGCACGGGAAACCTTTGTTCACAGATCCAGCCGGAAAGTGATCGCGTCATATTTCTTACCGTCCACTTCCCTGAGATCCTTTTTGCGGAACACCTCTTTAAAACCGAGCTTTTCCGCTACCCTCAGCATCGCTGTATTTCCGGACCAGGTCTGTGTATAAACGGAACTGAAACCGCGGCTCTTCAGATAATCCATATACATCTTAAATGCCTCGGTCCCGCAGCCCTGATTTCTGCACTCCGTCCCCGGGATATCCATCCCGATCGCCGGGATCCCTTCTTTGTTCTCCATATAATCGAGATCGTCATACGAACTGACCCAGCCTATATGGCGCCCGTCGACCTCGATCTCGTATTTCCACCTGACGGCGTCGCCCGGCAGTTTCTTGACCGACTCATAGTACTCTGTCCAGCTCTTTCGCTCTTCTTCCGCTGTGCTGAATGACTTTTCCCACGGAGCGTCCCAGTTGAACCACTCGGTATCCGTCGTAAACCAGCGGACGTAATCCTCTATGTCGCTTTCCTTCATATCACGTAAGATCAGCATTATAATCTTCTCCTTTTGCCTTACAAATGCAAAGTGGGTTCCCGCTTTCGGCGGAAACCCATTCCTTATAATTTCGGATCCAGCGGCTGCAGCTTATACTGGATACCTATATCCTTCTTCATGTACTTCCGGTAGAATGCGGATGAAATTCTCTTCATGATCATCTCAACGTTCTCGTATGAAGCCGTCGGAAGCAGGATTACGTACTGACTCATGCTGTATCTGGCCAGAACATCGCCGCGTCTCAATGTTTCGTTGATCGCGAACTGCAGATCCTCCATCGCTCTGTTCATGACCTTCAGCGGCGCGTCCTCATCGGTCGTCGATGAAAGCGTGATCAGGCAGAGATAGATAGAGTCGCCGCTTCGCGCGCAGGCTCTGGCTTCAAGCTGGTATACATCCTTGAAGAACTCATATTCGCAGAAGAACGCGCCCTGCGCCTCTCCCTGCTCACAAAGGTCTTCCTTGATGATACCGATGTCGGTCTCAATGCTCTTCGTGGTCTTAACGATAGTCTTGTACAGGCTCTTAAGCTCGGGCGAAGGCGTGATACCGAAACGCTTATAGAACATGTCGGTCGAATCGCTGTACTGCTTCAGTGCCTCGGCCTGCTGGCCCGACTTATACAGTGCGTTGATCAGATCAAAATAAAGGCTCTCGTCGAGTTTCTCGACTGTCAGTGCCTTACGGCATACATTAATGATCTCCTCATAGCGCTGGCCCTCATAATAAAGGGCGATCAGCTCTCTTACGGCGTTCATGTATATCTTATGGTAATAGGATGAGATCGGGATAACCCAGCCCTCATTGTTTCTCGGGAGAAAATCTCCCTTATAAAGCGCCAACGCTTCGGAGTAAAGGTTTATCCTCTCTTCTTTCGAAACCTTCTTATCGGAGGCGCGGTTGCAGAGGAGCTCAAACTCATCAGTGTCAACCTTTGTTACAACATCACGGTTCCAGGAATACTCACCGTGTTTCAGGACAATGAGATCCTCACCGTTCTCCGGCATAACGGGCTCAAGACTCTTACGCGCGCGGTGCAGAAGCACCTTCAGCGCTCCGGAAGGGTTATCGCTTTCGCTGTCGTCCCAGAGAAGATCCGTCAGTTCTTCCTGCGATACCGTTCTGTCACGATTCGCCATGAGATATTCTATTAGGTTCCAGGGCTTCTTTGAACGGTTGCTCTGGTCATAGATCTTCTTGTTTTTGAACGAGATCGTAAACTCGCCGAGCATGGTTACATAGTATTCCTGCTTCATAAGGATCCGGCCTCCTGGCGTGGGTTTTATTTCTACATTTTAATTATATATTTCCGTATTTCGTCTGTCTACCATTATTTTCACTTTTTCGCGTAATTTTTGTAACCCTGTAACCTGAAAAAATCCATTTTCTTTGTATTTCCGACTTTATATGGTTACAAATCACCTATCTGTTCACTGTGTGAATTTGTAACTGCTGATGACAGGCGGCTTTTTCTCATCAGCAATCGTGAAACAAACGGTTACTTTTTTCGAAAGAACAAAATGCTCAATATATCGCAAATATGGATTTTTCTTGACATTTTTCGGTTTTTGTTATATTATATTTAAACTGGTGTAAATATATGCATCACAATGCACTATCGGGCATTTTTTGCACCAAATTTGGCATAGGAGGAGCGTACAAAGTGAAAACGATACTTGTTGTGGACGATAACGGTGTTGCTCTTAATCTTGTTAAAAGCATTCTGTCGGACACATACAGCGTTGTTACCGCCACATCCGGCGAAGAATGCATCCGTATTCTCGGAACACAGGGATGTGACCTTATTCTCCTCGATATCCGTATGCCGAACCTTTCGGGAGTAGAGACCCTTAAGAAGCTTAAGGAGAACGAACTCACTGCAGAGATCCCGATCATTTTCCTGACCGGTGATACAGATCCCGAGATGGAGCGCGAGTGCTTCGAGCTGGGCGCCTATGATGTTATCAGGAAGCCTTTCCAGAAGACCACGCTGAAGGTTCGTATCAGCCGCACTCTTGAGCTCATCGATCTGCAGAAGGATCTTAAGGGACAGCTTCTCGAAAAGACAAAGGAGATCACGAGGATTTCCCTGAAATCCATGATGATGATCGCCAACACCGTTGATAAAAAGGACCCTCTCGCGGCAAACCATTCGACGAACGTTGCGTGGTTCGCGGTCGAGATCGCGAAGCGCATGGGCTGGGACAGCGAAGAGCTGTTCAATCTCCAGAACCTCGCTCTTGTCCATGATATAGGCAATATCTGCGTATCCGATAATATACTCCGCAAGGACGGACCGCTGACCTCCTGCGAATACGAGGCGGTCCAGAAGCATACTTCTCTCGGCCGTAGCATCCTTCAGGACCTTACCGTTATCCGCAAGGCCGCCGAAGTTGCTGAGACACATCACGAACATTATGACGGCACAGGTTATCCGAACGGTCTCTCCGGAGACGCGATCCCGATCGAGTCCCGCATCATCGCGGTGGCGGACGCCCTCGATTCGATGACCTCCGACCGTTCCTTCAGAAAGAAGCTCGATAACCCTACTATTCTCCACCAGCTCGAGAACGGACGCGGAACTCAGTTCGATCCCGCAATGGCCGACATTGCCATTTCGCTCGTTAAGGAGAATAAGATAGCTCCCGTTCCTTCGGACCTTGAGCCCGAGGTGGATCTCGCGAGCGAGAGCAGCAAACTCCTGCAGAAGGTTCTTCAGGAATACACGAAGGAAGTTAAGACAGACGCCCAGAAGGACGCTCTTACCGGTCTCTGGAACAGAGCCTACACGATCGATTTCCTTAACGATTATCTCGTGGATAAGCGCCACTGCGGCTGCTTCTTCATGATCGATATCGATGGTTTCAAGCACATTAACGATACATACGGCCACATCACGGGCGACAGCATCATCGTGCAGCTGGCCGAGACATTAAAGAAGATCGTCAGATCGGACGACATTGTCTGCCGTATCGGCGGCGATGAGTTCATCGTATTCTTCAAGGGTGTCGCGTCGCGTGAGTTCGCGTCCTCCAAGGCCGAGGAGATCATCCTGACATTGGACCGCGATCCCCTGCCCCGGAATATCGACCACCGGATCTCTGTTTCGATCGGTATCGCCACAGCCCCTTATGACGGCAATGATTTCGTAACTCTCTATAATAAGGCTGATAAGGCCCTCTATCATGTTAAGGAGAACGGAAAGCACAGTTATCACTTCTACAGCGACGTGATCGGCCATGTGCGTTCCACCGCGAAGAGCACTCAGATCGACCTTGAGTATCTGCGCCGCTTCATCAGCGAGCCCGGCAGCAATCCTATCGGAGCTTACCAGGTTAAGTACGATACGTTCAAAAAGATATACAATTACATGCTCCGCGCCCAGAAACGCAGCAAGACTCCTCTTCTGCTCCTTCTGCTGACGCTCAGCGGGGCGGGCGAAGAATCCCTTGAGAACGATGCTCTCGTCGCCGCCCTTGCCTGCCTGAAGGATTCGGTCACCAATTCGCTCAGATGCGGAGATGTGGCTACGAATTACTCCTCCAGCCAGTTTATCGTGATCCTGACAAACGCGACCGAAGCGAACGGCTACACCATCGCTGAGCGCATACGCAGCCGTTTCTACAAGAATATCGACGATCCTGCGGTTAAGCTCAATTATGTTATCGACTCATCGCCCGAGGCCATCTCGGACAGTTCTTTCCTCGACCGTAATTTCGATGTCGATTCCGATGAGAGCTTCATCGTGGGCAGGAAAAATGAAAACGAAGAAACTTTTGACTGACCGCTGTTGATTTTTCCGATACAAAAGTGATAAACTACACCGTGTACTCTTTCAGGGTACACGGTATTTTTTTGAAAGAAGAATTGAAATGAGAAGTAAAAGAGCCAAAGCAATGATCGCCGCGATCTCGGTCATGTCGCTTGCCACGATCGCACTTATAGTATTCCTTATCACAAAGATCAACGCAAATAAGAGCAGCGATCCCTCGGGCAGTATTCCGGATCAGACAGATACTGCCGTTACCGATATAACTCCGGACGCCTCCGCAGGCACGGAAGCACCCGATCCCACCGGCACTGCGGATAATACCCCGGGCGGTACTGCCGGCGTTGACAGCGGGCAGGTTACGGATACTCCCGAACCTACGTCTGGCGCTGCCGCCGCGACACCCACTCCCGCCATCACGGACGATCCGAACTCTCCGATCAAGGCCAACGCCACAGTCAGCGCTTCGGTGCTGAATGTCCGTACAGGAGCCGGAACCGATAAGGCAAAGCTGACCGTCGACGGAAAAGAGATATCTCTTTCACGCAATGACCGCGTGCAGATACTTGAGGCTGTTAACGACTGGTTCCGCGTCATGGTCGCTGTGTCCGGCCGCGCGGTCGAGGGCTACTGCTACGCGCCCTATATCTCCCCCGATAAGGATTCCGGCTTTAAAGGCGTTTCCGCCATTTCAGGCGCTGTCGACATTGAGTCGGAAAGATATAAGGATTACGACAATATCCTCAGGGACTGGTGGTACGAGCGCAATTCCACCCATACCATCCCCACTCCGGGATATGCCAACGATATCTCGGCACGCTTTTCCGACTACGACGCGTACTATGCCAACTTAAACGTCTCCGAAGGCGACAAGGTCATCTATATCACCTTTGACGCGGGCTATGAGAACGGCTATACCACCCAGATCCTTGACACGCTCAAAAAGCATAACGCAAAGGCCTGCTTCTTCGTGACCACAGGCTTTATCAGGGAAGTCCCCGATATCGCAAAGAGAATGAAGGATGAGGGGCATCTGGTAGGAAACCATACAAAAAATCATCCTGTCCTGCCCAACAAGACCGATGAGCAGATCGAGGATGAATTGACTTCTGTGGAAGTATTGTTCAAAGAGAAGACCGGATATGAGCTCGACCGCTTTATCCGTCCTCCCCAGGGCGACTTCAGTGAAAGGACGCTGAAGATCCAGCAGGATATGGGCTACAAGACCATATTCTGGAGCCTTGCAATCCCGAACGACTGGGATAACACCAAGCAGGACAAGGTGGATTCTCTCGGACGTTTCAAGGCCGACCACCACAGCGGCTGCATAGCTCTGGTCCATGCGAACTCCAGCGCCAACGCAAACGCGCTCGATTCCATACTGACCTTCCTCGAGAACGAAGGCTACCGCTTCGGAACGCTCGATGAGCTGAAATGAAGCTCCTTCATGCCCTCGACCTCGTCGCAGATGTCCTTTAAGTTGCAGGAAGCGCAGTCGGTCGGAAGTCCTTCGAGGATCTTTGACAATGACATCGTAATATCATGAACGGTCTTAGCGGATTTTGCCATCGCGGCAAAGTCCGCTTTTTGATCGGTGATAAATATCAGCTTCACGTTCAGGACATTTATGTTCTTCTTATAATTCGAGATAAAGAGGTTTCCGAGCTTCTCAAAGGTCAGGCCCGCTTTCAGCGCCGACGAAGCAACGCGGACCTGCTCTCTTCCGGCCTCCGACGAGGTACGCATCATAAAGCCCTTCGGGAATACGCGGTATCTCACAAAATCAATGTCCTGTATCGCCCTGAAGGCCTCTTCGGTGTCGTTCTCATCATCGCTCTCGATATCCCCGACCCTGATCAGCGCGATGCGCGCGTAAGGCGTATCCGCCCTGAGGTCCATAAGATCGGGTCCGTATACATATATCCCGTCTTCGCCGACAAGCGAGCCCGAGGTCGTCACGCACGAAAAACAGACGGCCGGTTTCCCGCCGCCCCCGAGCTCATACGCGCCTTCCCTGGCCATCACGAGTTCAAAGTCCTTCGCGGACGTCCAGGCCTTCGCGGGATCATAGTCAAAACGCATGGGCTGAAGCTGCGACAGCGCAGCCTCAGTGTCCCGTATGATCGAATTATACAGTTCCATATCAGAATTTAATGTCCGTCTTCTTGTGGTCGAAGATCTTGTTTACCTGGACATAAGCCCATCCCATGATCTTCTGGTCAAGGTTCCAGAAATACACGACGAAAAGAGCGATCGTCGCGATCCCCGTCACTTTAAGGAGCTTTCCAAGTATTTTCATTAATTTACTCATCGGTAAACCTCACTGTTGTTCTATCCGCCGATAAACGCGTATCAGGCGTATTTTGCCATGCCCTTCTGTCTTGCGTACTCAGCAGCACCCAGAGCGCCCATAAGCTGGGGATCGGTCTTCAGATCGATAACACGGAGCTTCAGCACATGCTCGATAGCCTTCTTCAGGCCGGCATTCTTCGCGCATCCGCCCGTAAGCGTGATCGAATCGGTAGCGCCTGCCTTTTTTGCCATAACGAAGCAGCGCTTCGCAACAGCCATCTGGATGCCCGCCGCGATCTCGTCCATGGGTTTGTTCTCTCCCACGAGCGTGATAACCTCGGACTCGGCGAATACCGTGCACTGAGCGGTGATAGGAATAACGTTCTTCGCTGTGAGCGAGAGATTCGAGAACTCCGAAAGGGACATCTCGAACGAACGCGCCATGGCTTCATAGAAACGTCCTGTTCCTGCCGCGCACTTATCGTTCATCGCGAAATTCTTAACGGTACCGTCGGTGTCAACGCTGATGCCCTTTACATCCTGTCCGCCGATATCGATGATGGCCTTTACCGAAGGATCGGTAACATGCACGCCCATCGCGTGACATGAAATCTCGGAAATGTTCTCGTCCGCGAAAGGAACCTTATTGCGGCCGTAACCGGTACCGATCAGGTATGCCAGCTCCTCGGAGGACTTAAGTCCGACCTTGGTCAGAACCTCTTCCATCGCCATCTTCGCAGAAGCTTCGGAATTGATCTTGCTCTTTAAGGTGGTGTCGGCACAGATCTTACCATTCTCATCAATGATAACTGCCTTTGTGTAAGTCGATCCAACATCGCAACCGCCAAAATACTTCATAATAACAACCTCTTTCCGCGTTTTACGCTATATATGATTCGTTTTACATGCAACATTCGTCATCAAAATCCACCAGCGATTCGTCCACCGGCTCGGCCTTCATGACAGTTCTCATGTATTCGTTTACCTTGTCACGCATGGACTTGCGGGATACTGTTCTCGGATCCATCAGATCGTGCTCGATCCAGATCATGTGATATCCCTTGTCGCGCGCCTGCTCATCGAGTATTCCCTGCAGGGTAGCCATGTTCTTGCAGGCAACGTTCTGGTACATGATGATAATATCGATCTTCCAGGCCTCGCACTGTCTCCAGAGCTCATCCACGACATTCTGATAACCGCCGTTCGTATGACGGCGCATAACCATGCGCTCGTAAAGGCGGGCCAGATCCTGAAGGGCCTTCTCCTTGTCCTCGGTCTCCATAGGCTTCGTAAAGTTAAGCGACTCCATCTCGACAAGGATATCCACGCCCCAGCAGTTCGCGATCCAGTTCGAGAAGTTCGCGTAGTAGTGAGCCGGACAGCTCCATACGATGCCGCGGTACTTCATCTTGCCGGGCCATGCCTCTTCTCTTCTCTCGTAAGCCTCGAGCATCAGCTTGTTGACCTTCTTGCAGGTCTTCATGATACGGGGATCGCTTCCGCCGTCCATCTCATAATTCCACTTGCGGAAGAGTTCGTAAACAGGTCCTAAGAGCTGAGGATACGCGGTCTTGTTGACCTCCCACTTCTCAAGCTCGTAAGCCGTCTCTTCGTTGAAGCGCTTCATGGCCGCGAAATATGCGTCCCAGTTCCACGTCGCTCCGGTCTGCTCCTCAATGAACCTGATGCAGGCCTTGATATCCTCCGCGGCGTCCTCCACGGTCTCCTCATACTCATAACGTACGGGGAATGTCAGATGGAATACCGGCAGGTTCGGGAATCGTCTCGACATGTACTCCGATGCCATTACCGAGCCGTCACAGGGCATCGATGACGAAATGAAGCACTGTCCCATGTGAGGAAGCGCGTCGGTAACGAGCGCTCCGCACTCAGAAGAAGGAACGGGGCAGGTGTCCGCGGGAAGTCCGAAGCTCTCAACAGCGTCAATATAAGGCGTGCAGACGAGCTGGTCGATCTCGGAAACCAGGAATACCGGCATCAGCTGGTAGGGAATACCTAGCAGATCCGGGAAACCGGCCATGATCTGTCCCATCGTCATCTCATCCACAAGAACAACCTTGCGGTTGAGCTCCATCGAATTACCGTTCTTCTCATCGCACTTCGCGAGGAATACAAGATTCTCGGCAACATAACGGAAAATATCGTAGATCAGAGCGTGGCTCATCCTGAGTGCCGTTCCGCGCTGTCCCATGATGTTCTTGTCCATGAAGCCTACGCAGCACAGATAGCTCATCATCCAGCGGTAATGCAGCACGGAATTAAGCGCGGGTACAAGGTCCTTTGAAAAAGTTCCCAGGAGCATGCCCCACATCCTGAGCCACTCATAGAAATCGTAAGCGGTGTCCTTCACGCCTCGCCACTCACGGCGTACCGTCGCCATCGAGCCCGTGCGGTAGAGCTTTCCGAGCTTCTTCTCACCGTTCTTTAAGATGTCGAGACGCTCTTCTTTGCTCATGTTCGCTATCGCAGTGAATTCTTCCTTAACACGCTTCGCGCCGGCTTTCGCGTTATCAAGCTGTTTCTTTCCGTAAGCCTTCCAGTCGGTGGCTTTTATCATGTCCCAGGCGATGCCGGCGATTTCTTTGATGTTCTCGCCCTGGGCCTTCCAGTCCATATTATCCTTTGCGCGGAAGAATGCCGGGTTCGGATATTTGATCTTCTTCATCGCTTATCCTCCTCCTTTTTGTTCTTCTGAATCTTCTTGATCTCAAGTGATTCCACGAATGCCTGGAAACGCGTGCGCAGCTGTCCTGAGTTCTTTGCGTTATAGGTACGGTCGATGGAAAGTACCGGCCAGCCAAGCTCCGTGCTCATGATGTGACTGACAAGGGCACGCTCAAAGCCCCAGAAATCGCAGTACTTCATCTGCTCGTAGATGATGCCGTCCGCCCTGAACTCACGGGCCAGGCGGTCCGCGGTCGCGCGTCTCTGCTGCACTTTGTCATCGGCAATATATCTCGCGCACTCGGAAACCTGCATGTAATGACGGCAGATCTGGTCGAGCGCGGGTTCTTCGTCATTCAGAATGAGCTCCTCGCGTCCGGGCGTCGAGCCGAAGCAGTATCTGTCGGATACGATCCTCGCTCCGTTCTCCTCGATCAGCTTCGAGAATTCGGGATCGTCGATCTCGCTGCCCACTACCGCGACTCTCGCCCTCGGAAGCTTCGCGTCGGGCTCCCTGTGCTTTAATTCTTCAAGAGTTTCCTCAAGATAAGGCAGGATCAGCGCCTTCGGGCAGGTGTATGAAACAAGGTTCAATACATGGAACTCATAGCCCGTGATCACGGGATTATCGGCCTTTCTCATCTCTCCGATCTCGGAAATGATACGGCAGACCTTATTGTGTTCCTCTACCGCCTTCCTGATCGCGGCATCCGAGGTGTCCACTCCGTAATTCTTCTCCATCACATCGAGCAGGCGGATCCGCATCTGCTTAATGTAGGAACGCACGGAATAGTCCTCGACCTTGTACGGCATGTCGGTGTGCGTAACGAAGAAGTTCGGCTTCTCGTTCATCCTGAGCAGCTCAAAATGCTCGTAGAAACGGTTCATCATCGAGCACGCGTCGACTCCGGCCAGTCCGTCGAGGAAATTATAACCGCCCTCAATGCCTCGCTCCACCAGCGATCTCGCGTATTCGCAGGTGTAGTTGGACATGTAGTAGGTGGCAATGTCGATCGAGCCGGTCCTCGGAGCCCTGAGGCGCACCGAGAAGCAGTTATCGACATTGAGCAGAACCTCCGGAATATGGAAGCAGGTATAGCCGATGGCCAGGCCTCCGTCGGCCTTTGCCTTCTCGACAAGCTCGTTGTCGGCGTTCTGCAGCAGATCTTCGAAGAAGATCAAGTGTTTCAGGTCTGTCAATTATCACACCTCACTTTGAAAATATTTATAGTAATCCAAGTTTATCAAGAGCCGTTCTCGCACCCTTCATTATCGGCGCGTCTTCGGGCAGTTCAAAAACACTGAGTCCCTTTATGTCGTTCGCGGCATGCTCGCTGTCGCTCGGGATGAAATCAAGTATCTCCGTGCCCTTAATGCTGATGTACGGGATCAGTGAAGGGTCGTCCACGCGGTTCACGATCGCGGCGCACTTCTCATACATAACGAGTTCGTCCGCCACACCCCTGATAGTCTCGACCACCTGAGTGCCCTTGCGGCTCGGATCGGTGATCAGGATCAGATGCGTGACTTTCTCCATGACGCGCCGGTTGATCTGCTCTATGCCCGCCTCTCCGTCGATCACTACATAATCGAAATCGTGGCTCAGGAGATTTATGACTTCTTTAAGATATGCGTTCACCTTGCAGTAACAGCCCGCGCCCTCCGGCCTTCCGATCGCGAGAAACGCGAAGCTGTCGGTCTCGACCAGAGTGTCAAGTATCCTGAACCTGGCCTCTCCGAGGAGTTCCAGGGCCTCCTTGGGCTGTCCGGCCTCGACGGTGTCGATGATGCTCTTGCGGATGTCGTCGAGCGTCTCTTTTACCTCGACTCCGAGCGCCGTAGAGAGTCCGACTGCAGGGTCGGCGTCTATCGCAAGTATCCTCGCTTCGGGATGTGTCTCCGTCAAAATGCGCACAAAAGCAGAAGAGATCGTCGTCTTACCGACGCCTCCCTTCCCTGCTACGGCAATGATCTTTGTTTCTCTGTCCATATATGATCCGGTCCCGGCGTAATCCGTAATGCATGTATCGATTAAGCCGGCATTAAAAAAATACTTATTCTTTCTATAAAAACATCATAACAGAAACCGCCCTTTTATGCAATAAAACAGAGACGATTTTAAAGCCGTTTTTATTGATAAAAAACACGGTTTATGGTATGTTAAGAACAGGGTTTACAATACACCGACGAAAGAGAGGGTATTTACATTGAAAACTGATGAATTGGTTCAAAAACTGGTCGACAGTTACGGCAACTGGGTCCGTACCGACTGCGAGAATCATGAGGGCGGTACCGCGCGCATGACAAGAGAACTTTATCCCTACGATAAACTCTTCTCTCCGATCAGGATCAACAGGCTCACGATCAAGAACAGGATCGTGATGGGCCCGATGGGCAACTGCCAGATGGCCGAGGAGACCGGACGTCCGAACGCGAAGATGCTCGAGTACTTCTTCGCCCGCGCGGAAGGCGGCGTGGGACTTCTGACCACGGGTCTCGTTCCCGTCAGCCATCATATTGACGCCTCCGTTACCGAAAAAGGCAACTATTCCTATTTCCCCAGAATTGACGGAACACGCACCAATTTCATGGGCTGGCGCGATCTGGCGCAGGGTGTGCACGCGAGAGGCAGCCGCATTTTCATCCAGCTGACCGCAGGTCTCGGCCGTGTCGGCAATCCCCAGTGTCTGCTGACCAAGTTCCAGCTTCCCGTTTCGGCATCGCTCAATCCCAATTTCTATATACCTTCCATTCCGTGCCGTCCCCTTACGGACCACGAATGCACAAAGATCATCAAGAACATGGCGCAGGCCTCGATCGACGCGAAGACCATGGGTCTCGACGGGGTTTATCTCCACGGTCATGAGGGCTATCTGCTCGACCAGCTCACGAGCCCCGCGTTCAACCACAGAAAGATCGGCAAGTACAGCAACTGGCAGACCTTCGGCATTGAGATGGTAAAAGCCATGCGCGCGAAGGTCGGTCCCGATTTCCCGATCATGTACCGCATAGACCTGTCTCTCGCGCTCGAAGAGACCTACGGTGAGCGCATGAACACCGTTAAATCGCTCAAGGGCTTCAAGAACGGCCGCTCTGTCGCGGATACTCTCCAATACATGGAGAATCTTGTTAAGGCCGGCGTAGATATCTTTGACGTCGATCTCGGATGCTACGATAACTGGTGGCTTCCCCATCCTCCGGCAGGCATGCCTTCGGGCTGCTTCCTTGACGTCGCGAAGGTTGCGAAGGAGTATTTCGCGGCACGCGGCATCAAGTCAAACGCAGGCGTTGAGGTCCCGATCGTCGCGGTAGGCAAGCTCGGATATCCCGACCTCGCGGAGAAGGCTCTTCGTGACAGCAAGTGCGACATGGTCATGCTCGCCCGTCCCGTTCTCGCCGATCCCGAATGGTGCAATAAGGCTTACGCGGGCCGTGTTGACGAGATCCGTCCCTGCATCGGATGTCAGGAAGGCTGTGTCAATGAATTCGTTGAAGCCGGTCATCCCCAGTGCGCGGTCAATCCCCGCACGGGCTTCGAGGACACGATCCCCGCTGTTCCCGCGAAGGCCGATAAGCCCAAGAGGATCGCTGTAGTCGGCGCAGGCTGCGCAGGACTTAATTTCGCCATTACAGCCGCGAAACGCGGCCATAAGATAGACGTCTTCGAGAAGGATTCGAAGTGCGGCGGAAAGATGCATGCCGCAGGCGCTCCCATCAGCAAATATGAACTCCACAACTATATGGAGTGGCTGATCGCGACCGCATATAAGACCGAAGGCGTTGAGATCCGCCTGAACACCGCAGTTGATTCCGCTTCGCTGAAGAGCGGAAACTATGACGCCGTGGTATTCGCTAACGGCGCGAAGGAGGGCCAGCCTCCGTTCAAGGGTGTTGAGAATGTTCGCCATATCGAGGCCGTTCATCTGCTCACTCATCCCGAGGAGCTGCTCGAATCCGATAAGAGGATCGTTGTTGTCGGAGGAGGCGCAGTAGGTCTTGAGACCGCTTACTGGCTCGCTACGGAGTATCAGCGCAAGGTTACCTGCGTTGAGATGCTCCCGAACTTCGAGGAAGGCGCATGTACCGCGAACAGAGGCCATCTGATCCACTACTTCGAGAAAGAAGGCGGAACTCTGGTCAACTGCGCACGCGTGACCCGCTTCGAGGACGGCCAGGTAGTGATCGCCCACAATAAGTCAAAGGGCGTTCCGGATCCTTACTGCACATGGACTCCCGTCATCCCGAAGAACGTCGACAACCCGCTCGCTCCGAAGCTGACCAATGAAGAAGTCATCGAGCAGATCCCTGCCGACCTCTTCGTTCTCGCGATCGGAAACCGCGGCAATGACGCTCCTTACCTTGACGCGCTTAAGGAACGCATCGCTCCCGAGATCCACAACATCGGCGATTCGTACAACACCATGAAACCCGGCAACATGTGGCAGGCCACGAAGGCGGCCTACAGCCTGGCTACCAGAATTTGATCAATTTGACAATATAAAAAGCAAAGTGGGCTCCCATTACACGGGAGCCCATTCTCTATAGCCACTTTTTGCGTTTAAAGAAGATCAGGCAGAATACCACGATCAGCACGCTTACCGCGATAACTGCCGGGTAACCCCATACCGAGTCAAGCTCGGGCATGTACTTGAAGTTCATTCCGTACCAGCCCGCGATCAAAGTAAGAGGCATGAATATCGCAGTCACGACCGTGAGCACGGTCATGATGCGGTTCTGTTTCACATCCAGGCGCGACTCATAGGTGTCGCGGATCTGGCCCGCATAGTCGAGCAGCGAATTGACCAGATCGAAAAGCCTTGATACCCTGTTCGAGAACAGCCTGAAGAATCGGATATTCTCGGATTTAAAGAAGCTGTTCTCATTCTCCTCGAGCTCCTGCGCGAGGTCTATCAGATGGTCGTAATGGATTCTCAGATCGCGCAGCTCGCATCGGATGTCATTGAGTCTCGTGATATCGGGGTCTGAATCGTTGTCAATGTCCCTGTCGATCATATCGAGCTCTCTCTCGTACTTCTCAAGAAGCGGCAGGTCCTCATGGATGATCGCTTCAAGAAAATCGTAGATGAATCTCTCAAGACTCGGGAAACGCCATTTCTTCGTGTCTACGATCTTTTTGATCAGTTTCGATACGGAGTCCCCCGGATCGATGAAGACAATGCCCTTCTCGTCCAGAGCGAACGCGAACTTCCGGTATTCGCCGAAAATATTCTTCCTGTCCGGTATCGCGAAGGTACCCGTAACGGAATCGTAATTGACCTCGGCTTTTGTGGTATGAACATCAAAGGCGTCGATATCCATATCGATACCAAGTTCAAAGTCTTCGCGGCTTGCCTGCCATTCCTGAGGTGTAAGCACAGCGACATACTGCTGTTTCTTTTTCCCGGTACGCGCCTCGGGACCTGTACATTCCCTGAGGGTGTTTTCGATCACATAATACATCATGATCTCCTTGTCTGTGTCATCTGACCAAAATATAATTATCCATCAGATCGATCTTCTCGAGCTCGGCGTCGACCTCGGTGCGGATCCCCATGATATCGGTAAATACCAGCTTGCCGTCCTTTACGGAAACGGTCGCGGCATTCTTCACGAGCAGCTCGCGCTCTTCGGGAGAGCCTTCGCTCCTGCTGCCCGTCTTTATCTTATAAACGTTTGAAAGACACATAAAACCTCCTTCGGCATGTCCGATCTCCGGTCGGTATCACAGATACTTGATCAACTCATCTCGAACACCGTTCAACCATGCTCCTTCAAGGCCGAAATCCATCTCCCTGAACGACCATGCCGAGCGGGATACGTTATATTTTACCAATGCCGAATTCATGTCCCTGTACCAGTTGAGAACCTCTTCGGGCTTCGCCAGATCAATGACTCCGTACTCGCCGCAATAGAGGGGTACATTGTTCTTCTCCGCGATATCGACAGCGGTCTTTATGATATTCTCGAAATACCTTCCGTCGAGCAGCTCGTCATCGGCGCCTCCGGCGAACTCACCCGCGAAATCGGCTCCGAACAGTTCATCCGAACGCTTGCGGTAAACACTGTAGGTATCGGGATACTTAAAGTGATATTCTTCGGGCTTAAGCGGCATGTTTTTTACCCAGTGCGCGCCCTGATGCGTAAATACGAGCGGGCTGTAGCAATGGAACGTAAACACCGTGTTCTCATCCACGGGAACGTCGAGAAGTGTCAGACCGTAAATACTGTCATTAAAGATACCGCCGACCACGATCCTTACATCCTTATGTTTTTCCCTGATGGCCTTTATCGTCCTCGTCGCGATCCTGTTCCAGGGATCCGTGAACTCCTTCGAAGTAACCTCGTTTAAGAGCTCAAAACAGACAAAATCCTTATTCTTCGCGTATCTGTCGGTCAGAGCGCACCACAGGTCAACGAAAATGTCCTGCAGATTCTCGCGGTAGAAGAACTGACAGTTGTTCTCATCGTCAAATACATAGCCGTGGGCCTTGTGAAGGTCCAGGATCATATTGAGACCGTTCTTTTTGCACCACTCCATGCACTGATCAATGTACTTAAGACCGTCCTCGCGAAGCGTTCCGTCCTCGTTCTGGATGACCTCGGCGTCCACGGGCACGCGGACATGGTCAAGTCCCCAGCTCTTTATTGTTTCAAAATCCTTCCCTGTAATGAAGGTGTCATAGTGCTCTTTGGTATAGTTGTTTCCGCACTGCGACAGCCATCCGCCCAGGTTCACGCCTTTAAGATATCCGTCAAAATTCCTCATTTGTCCTCCTTTTCCAGCAGCTCGATCGCCTTCGCGAGCTTCTCATTGCTCTTCTCGATGCACTCCACAGCCTCATGTATCAAAGCGGAAGCCTCACTGTTCTCACCGTGCGCGAGATCATGCAGCTCCTCGGCATGGTGGGCGTTATGTGAGAGCATATACTTCAAAAGCGCCATTCTCTCCTCGGGTGTGGACGCTCCGTGCTCATGGTCGTGATGATGCTCGTGGTGATGATGTTCGTGCTCATGGTCATGGTGATGTCCGTTTTCGCTCATATCCTTATACCTCCGTTCTTTCTAATCAAACAATATCAAATCCGCGATTTATTGGCAAGAAAAAAACTGTTGTCTTGAATCCCCTCTGATTCTGTGATAGAATCATTATGCTTTTGGATTTGTTGCCAAATACATAAGATGCCTTGTGCGCTAGTAACGTATGGGGCGAGGAATCAGCATCGGCTTTAAGCCGATGCTAAATAGGAGGATTATATGATCTACTCAACAGAAGTAAAGAACATGTGCCCTGTTACACAGGGGGTACATCACGGCGCAGCGCCCATCCCCGAGGAAGCAAAGTGGGTTAAGGCGAAAAAGGTTGAGGATATCTCCGGTTATACCCACGGTATCGGCTGGTGCGCACCTCAGCAGGGAGCATGCAAGCTCTCACTCAACGTTAAAGACGGAATCATCCAGGAAGCTCTCGTAGAGACCATCGGATGCTCCGGAATGACACACTCCGCAGCTATGGCAGCAGAGATCCTTCCCGGCCTTACGGTTCTTGAGGCCCTGAACACGGACCTTGTATGCGACGCCATCAACACCGCCATGAGAGAGCTCTTCCTTCAGATCGTTTACGGAAGAACACAGAGCGCATTCTC
>JAFZKM010000262.1 GCA_017553665.1 Lachnospiraceae bacterium | reverse complement strand
GCCGTGTCTGAAAGCATGAGCATGGACTTGGGAAACTTCAGCTCTTTGAGGCTTACACAGTCATAAAAGGCGGCTGATTCGATAACTGCTAGGTTTTCGGGGAGCTCTAAGGTCTCGAGAGCCTCGCAGTACCAGAAAGCTTCCTCGCCGATAGTGGTGACGCCGGCGGGGATCGTTACATCAGTCAGAGCCTCGCAGCCCGAGAAGGTATCATGCGGAATAGCCGTAAGCCCCGAAGGAAGAGTGACGGTGGTAAGTGAGGTACAGTTGTAGAATACACCCCATCCCAGGTCGGTCACGGAATCGGGGATAACGGCTTCTGTAAGCGAAGAGCATTCGCCGAAGGCGTAATCGCCGATAGCGGTAACGGAAGAGGGAATATCAAGGGCAGCCAGATTCTCACAGAATTCAAAGGCTGAGCCTCCTATGCGGGTGACGGTCGAAGGAATGCTGACCGATGCCAGATATTCGAAGCAGTAGAATGCCTCGTCGCCGATAGCGGTAACTTTATAGAACTGTCCTTCGGCATTGATGGTTTCCCTGATGGTATAATCCTCGAGCGTATCGTCCGAGAGCCAGGTGAAGATGACTTCGGCGTGATCGGGGAAAATGCAGTAGCTGATGCCGTCGTAAACATACAGCGGATAATAGTCGCCCGAGTCGGGAACGGGTTCTACTGTACCGACGTAGCCATCATATGCCTCACCGCCTTCGTCCGAGCCTTCGTTCTGTCCGTCTCCCGACAGTACGTCCGGGTCTGAAGGGATATCGGTGGGCGTGGGGACATCGGTCGGCTGAGCATTGGCCGTGGGGGCCGATGTGGGAGTGGTGTTTATATTATTATCTGTTATTTTTTTGGATGAACATGCCGATATAAATAAACAGAAGCACGTAATGGCCGCAATGGCCGTTATCCTAAAAATATTTCGCAAATGTGTTGATTTCATGGTATGATCTCCTATAGAATGATAATGCGTTCATGCCTACTATATCGACATCTTTACATTTTTTGATTATAGCATAAATGTCATGGGAGGATGCATATGAGCAGAAAAATAGTTAAACACTGTTTACTGACATTATCCGGAATACTTATCCTGTTGTGGGCTGTATGCGTAAGGCCCGCAGGTGATATTGGCGATACACGTATTGTGGCGGCAGCGGATCCTACGGGAACGGTTACCGGCACTGCAACCCCTACGCCTACGAATACTCCTACGCCCACGCCTACTGCGTCACCCGCGAATGAAGCGATCGCGGAGACTTACGTTGAGTATGCGAATGAGCAGATCAGCGTGCATGTAAAGGCTGCAGGTACGCAGGTTTATTATGCCCCGGTAAAGAATGAGACCGTCACGGGAGTTAAGCTTTCGGAGCTTCTTCCCGCTGCGCAGAATAACAACGGAATGTATTATTACATCGATATCTCGACTCTTTCCGCGAGCAAGGTAAACTATATCGGTATCACTACGCTGAATACGGCGGGTACGGACGGCTTGGTGCCCGTAGCGCCCGTTAAGGTTGCCGCGAGCCAGAAGAAGATAGTGTTTAATGTGGACTGGTCCTATGAGGGTACGCCCACACAGTTTGACGGACTGAGGGTTCTTCAGAACATCGTAGTGAGCAATAATGACAATACGACCGTTACCTATGCGCATCTGACCAGCGCGGAGACACAGGTCCTTAAGGAGATCGCGGATCTCAGGGCACTGATCCAGTGGCGCAAGGGCGCGAACGGCGCATGGAAAAATATTGACAATCTGGAATACACGGATTGGACTTCGATGCTCAATTCGGGCGCGATCATATATTTCCGTCTGGCCGCCACGAACCAGACTCAGCACGACGAAGGCGCGCGATTCAGTAAGGAGAATAAACTGAAGATAGCGATCACCAAGGCTCCTGCGATCAAAGTGGACGTGAGCAAGCTGAATCTTCCCGTCAAGAACGGCATGCAGTTCAGGCAGAACGGAAAGAAGGACTGGTATACGGTGCTTCCTTTTGCTGCGAACAGCACGAACCCTACAGCTATACTGACCACTGCATTCTCGCCTTTTACAAATAATACCTCGGCGAAGGTTTCGATGACCTCGATCGATGATATAAAGAAGGCTCTCAAGTATAATGAGCCCGTTTCGGCTGCCGCGCTTACCATTGATGTAAGAGTTGCCGCGACCACTAAGAAGCCTGCATCACGCGTGGGTATGGTATCCATACCTTATCAGGGCAAGGCTCCGGTTGTTTCGGGCATTACGAAGGCAGGAGAGCAGTATACCATTGGCGCTATAACGGCAGCAGATATGCTTGTGACTGCGCCTGCGTATGAGATGTGTATCGTGGCGAAGGCGGATTATGACGCAAGGCTTGTTGACTATTCATCCATTACATGGAGTACGGTCAAGGCCGGCACGGTTCTTAAGGCAAATCTTAAGTCGGTCTATACGAAGCTTGATGCCGCGAAGACCAGAGTGACCGCGAAGATCACCGATACGACTTCCGTCATTCTTATAAGACGGCGCGGAGTGGCCGGATCGGCTAAGGCAGAAGCCATACTTGCATCCGAACCTTGTGTGGTTACGATTCCTACAAATTAAAGAACGGAGCTTTTTAAGCCATGTCAAAAAGTACAAATTCATACAAAAAGAACTCAAAGCCGAAGACGGTAAAGCGCGAGACTTCGGCGCTTCTCCTGCTGCCGCTGATGGCGGTGGTGGGGATAGTGCCCCTGATCGTAAGGCTCTACGTGTACGACTGTCTTCTCGAATACTTTGATTTCTTCCAGAACGCAGACGATTATCTGGCGAAGGGCGGAACAGGCGACCTGTTCCTGCGCTGGAAAATGGTCTGGTTCGTTGTGTTCTCGGCGATCATGGCTTCCATCCTTATCTTCAGGCTGGTGACTGAAGGTAAGAAGCTTGAATTCCATAAGATATTCCTGCCGCTCGGCATCTACGCGCTTCTCGCGATCCTTTCGAGCGTGCTTTCCGATTACAGACGTTTCTCGTTTACAGGCATCTATGAGCAGTTTGAGCCCCTCTGGGCGCTGCTCGGATACTGCATTGTCATCTATTACGCATTCCTTTTCATTCAGACCGAGCACGATGTGAAGATGGTGCTTTGGGCGCTCGCGTTCAGCACCGTGATCATGATCTATATCGGTATCACACAGGCATTTTTCACGGACTTCTTCAAGACTGATTTTGCCGCGAAGCTGATCCTTCCGGAGTGGGCGTTCAACGAGGACGGATCCGCGGGAATGGATTTCAATTTCGAGCAGGGACGCGTTTACCTGACTCTCTATAATCCTAACTACGTCGGCTCTTATGTGGCTATTCTTATGCCTATATTCCTGATGCTCGTGTTCGGAGCGGATAAGGTCTGGAAGAAGATCGTGAGCGGCCTGATAACGGCAGGGCTGATCCTTTCTCTCCTGGCTTCGGGATCGAAGGCAGGATTCATCGGCACGATCGTTTCGGTCATCGCGATGATGATCATTTTCAACAAGAGACTGTTCAAACACTGGATCGCGGTTCTGCTTACGGCGGCCCTTTTGGTGGGCGTAGTGGCAGCCTACGGGCATCATACGAATTACGCGCTTCTCAACAGGCTGAAAGGCGCGCTGCATCCCGCGAAGCAGACATTTAACCTGACTTCGATCAAGACACTTGATGAAGAAGTTATAATCACCTATAAAGAGAATAACCTGCACGGCGTCATGGAGTACAACGCCGCGGACGGTTCGTTCAATGTCGGTTTTAAGGACGATACGGGCAAAAAGCTCGAGACGGTAAATGATACCGAGACCGTAAGCTTCACGCTGCAGGACGAGCGTTTCCCCGGCTTCAGGGTCACTCCCGTGATGCTGAGCCAGACGCAGGTAGGTTTTGAGCTGAAGATCGACGGACACGGCTGGTATTTCGCGAGGATAAACGGAACCTACTACCTGTTCACTCCTTACGGCAAATTCATAAAGACCGTGGACACCGAAAGCGTCGACTGGCTTGTAGAGCGCTCGCGCGCTTTCTCGGGCCGTGCCTACATCTGGGGCAAGACGATCCCGCTCCTAAAGCACTATTTCGTGCTCGGATCCGGCGCGGATACATTTGTCATCGCGTTCCCGAACTACGATTTTGTTTCGATGTACAACGGCGGCTACGGCACCCAGACGATGACAAAGCCGCATAACATGTACCTGCAGATCGGCGTGCAGACAGGCGTGCTCTCGCTGATCGCGCTGCTCGTATTCTATTTCTGGTTCTTCTTCTACGGCCTCGGCACCTGCTTCAGGCTGAAGAAATACGATCTCTCGGCGTTCGTGGGCGCGGGCGTGCTCGCGGGCTCCGCAGGCTACATGGTGGTTCAGATAATCAATGACTCCTCGATCACGGTGGCTCCGATCTACTGGAGCATGATCGGCGTGGGTCTGGCAATATTCAGGAATTTAAGGAAGAGCGAACTCTATGTCGCGAAAGTACCTGAGGAGAAGGCAGCGGCTTAACACATCGCCGTAATGGGGGAGATGAATCTCATGGACGAATACTTTTCGATATTAATGGATAAGGTTATCGGCGAGCGGCGCATTGCCGGCGCGAACATTCTCGTGATAAAGGACGGCGAGGAGCGTTTCTTCGGCTCCTTCGGCAAGGCTGATATCGCGAGGAACATGCCGATGAAGCGTGACTCGGTATTCAGGATGTTCTCGATGTCAAAGACCGTTACCGCGGCAGCGGTGATGATTTTGGTCGAGAGAGGCATCATCGATCTTAAGGATAATGTGGAGCAGTATCTGCCCGGTTTCGCGAATCCTATGGTGGCTGTGGCTGATGAGCCCGCGGCGGGCGGCGACGCGACCGGCAAAGCCTATCATCTGCGTCCCGCGTCGCGGTCCGTGACGATATTCGATCTGATGACGATGACCTCGGGCGTATGCTATCCGGGCATTGAGTCGGCCGCGCATATCGAGGTCGGAAAGTGCCTCGGCGAGTACGAAAAGAAGATGGCGAACGCCATTTACCCGATGACCGTGGAATTCGCGAACGCGCTCGGACGCTGTCCGCTGGCGTTCGATCCGGGTGAGAGATGGATG
>JAFZKM010000261.1 GCA_017553665.1 Lachnospiraceae bacterium | reverse complement strand
TCATTTTGCCCCTCTTTTCTTAAGCAGAACTATTGCGGCTGCGATAAGACCTGCGCCGCCGACACCGCCGAGTATCCACCAAAGAGCATTGCTCTTGGACTCTGTGTTTTCCTTAGTCTCAACGGGCGCCTGTGTGGTCGCGGTGCTCGTGCTCCCGGTATTCGATGATGTCTCGCTTGTTCCGCTATTGTCAGTTTTGTCTGCAGGCGTGGGCTCGGGAGTAGTCTCGGGCTCATCGGCCTTGGCCGCGCTTACAGGGATTGTGTAAAGTTCAGTCGATCCGTCATCCCAGACTTCGCTGTTGGCAAGCCAGATGATGTCATGCCTTGAATCTGAGGTGGTGATCTTAACGCAAAGAGTGTAATCCTCTTCGTTCATATCAGCAGGTATATCAAGCTTCATATTGACAGTGGTCCTGCCGGGAAGCCATGCGGTCATATCAAGACCTTCCTGCTTCTGTTCATAGCATACATTTCCAAGAACGTCACGGAGCTGAAGTGTGATATCGCCGTTATAGTAAATGGGAGCGACACCGTAGTTCATCATAGTGACCGAAAGAGTATTCTCCGTGCCGGGAACAAACTGCTCGGGCTTGGAAATGCTGTATACTCCGTAGTTATAACCCATGGTCGAGAACATGGTCTCGATGTTGTATCTCATCTCCTCATACTCGGGATTGCCGACCTTATAGTCACATGCCGAGCAGGGACCGAGCCATGTTGTATGGCTGTCTCTGATCTGACCGAGAACGGTTGCGATATTCTCGTTCAGCGCGTTGGTACGGAAGTCGCCGTTGGCGAACTCACCGCCCGAGTAGTTAAGCTTCCACCAGTCGGGCATAGCGCTTGCCGCTACATCCTCAGGTGTCGAACCGGGCATATCGGTATTGCCTGACGCAGCCCACTCAAGGAATGTGGGTGTGCCGCCGTCGCTGGTTACGCCGAAGATATCGTTGTAAAGTCCCCAGTTGTTCTCAGCCGCTACAGCGTAAGGCTTTCTGATGCCGACACGGACATTCTTGAACGCGTCAACATATGCCTGCATGTACTTCTGTGCCAGCTCGGGATCGGGGAACTCACCGGTTCCTGTAGGCCATGTATGGAACTCAGCCCAGTGTCCGAGACTTCCAACTTCCACATAAGCGCAGATTGAAGGATCGTCATATCGCTCAGCGAATGCCTTGATCGCTGCCTCGTGGTAAGCGAGAAGCTTCGCGCTCTTATAGTTGGGTGAGAAACCTACGCCGCCGAGAAGGTCTCTTATTGTCTGGCCGAGATACCAGGTACCTGCTCCTTCGCCTTCGGCGTTCTCCTCTTCAAGCTCGTCATAGAGCCACTGAGGAATGTCCATTCTCTTGATATTGGGATCTCCGTTCACGATGTTGGGATTATCCATAACGAAACGGAATACCATACGGCAGCCCTGACTCTGCCACTTCTTGAACTGATACTGCTCTTCGATCGCGTCAAAAGCGTACTGGCCCTTTACAGGCTCAAGCTCACTCCACTTGATGTCAACGTAGATCAGGTTATGTTCGGAAGCGATGGTGTCAACGTCGCCTTCATAAGTGTCGGCCCAGCCGACCCAGCCCTTGTAAGGGTTGTTGTGGAATGTGAAATCTGCCTTCGGGTAGAAGAATCCTTCTTCGCGGTTCTCCTCAATGGTCTTTGTGACATTGAGATAGCCTTCCGCGGGAAGAACGTACTCGCCGTTGTTTGAATTCGCGGCGATCCTTACCTGAGTCGGATTTCCTATATCGGACAGATAAAGCTGCATAAGAACGTTATCCGTCTCATAGTTCATGTAAATGCTCACGCCGTCGGCCGCATGCGTATTGTCGCCGGTAACAGCGTAAAGCTGACCTTTTTCGATAACATAATCAACACTTTCGCGGTCGTCGTACTTGTAACCGCTGTCTCCCGTGCTGATGTAATAAGTGTTCACGGTAGAAAGATCTCCGTTGCCGAGGATCATCGTGTAAAGCTTTTCTTCAGACCTGATCGCAACGAGATTTACATTGCTCATGTGTCTCGCGGTATTGCAAACAGCGTTCCACTCAGAGAAATCAAAGTCCTCTGCCGTGATGTCGAAGGTAATGCCGTACTTCGGAACCTTAGCGAAGGAACCGTTTACGGCGTCTCTCGCGGGAGTAAAGCCCTCGGGCGTCTTGCGCTCGTAGGTAGCCTCATCGGTCTGTACGTCGTTTCTGTCGATGCAGACATAGAGGTCGTCGCCGATAGCTTCGGTGAACTCCTGCATGGTCGCGATGGGAACAATGTATTCAGCGCAATATGTGCCGGGCTCGGAGGTCTTCGCGAATACCTTGTCAAAGCCTTCAACGTACTGCTTCTTCATGTTCCACTCCAATATTACGGCGTCTGTTGTATAGAACATCTCAAGGTTCCTGTCGGGACCGTACGAATACCAGTCCTGGAACAGAACGTCGCCTGTGTTGTGAGTCGCGTATCCGCTGTGGATGAAACCGGTACGGTCGTCATTGTCCGTGCCGATAAAGAGACTCGTGGTGTAGGCAGCCGATGATTCGGGATCGGTAATGCCCTTGATATAAGTCATTACATAAAGATTGTCATTGTCACGGAAAGCGTAAAGATCGCCAAGGCTTCCTTCGCCCTTTCCGATGGGCTCCATACCTGCCCAGTCGCTGTCGTTGCCGTCAAGCGTGATGACCGGAGCAGCTTCCGTAAGAGGAGCCGTAACCTCGAGGAAAACTTCCTCATCGGGGTTATCCGGATCAATGTCCGGAAGATATTCCTTACCGTCCTTGATGCGGACATAATAAACATCGTCTCCGCCTTCAAGCATCGAGGTAGGGATAACAACTTCAAAACCGTCGCCGGCCTTGTAATAGTTCGTAATCTTTGTACCGGTATCTATTCTCTTGCCGTCCTGCGTCCTGAAGATATTTCCGTTAGCCTTTAATTCATAGGTCGCGGAATCGGTCTTGATATATACCGAGAAATTATCGCTGAGAGCCTTTGCCGAAGCATGGATGTAAAGGTTCTCATGATCCGTTACCGCCTTGAAAGCGGTAAGGTTTGAATTCTGATTGACCGCGTCATAGATGAGCGCGCCCCACTGATTCTTTGTGCCCGCGAATTCCTTCGAAGCAATGTAAGCTTCAAGCTCCGCGGGAGTAAGACCGACGATCTCATCGGAAACACATTCCTCGATCGCGGGAACAGGGAGATACTCTCCGACCGTCATGGGACAATCGGCTACGTCTGCCCAGTTCGAAACAGTGGCTGCATGGATGCCTATGGAAGAGGGATTCCCAATATCGTCAAGAGAGAACGCGAATTCCAGCGTCTTCTTGTCGCTTGAGAGTGCTCGATCTACCGGAGCGGGCATACCGATAAGGCCATCCCATTCACCCGAATCTCCTTCATACTTGTAAAGGATATCCGTTTCAAGAAGATAATCGGCACCGTTGAAATACAGGTGGTTAGTGGCGTCACCGTCTGTATCGAAATAAATGTGCCAGGTATCAAAGTTGGACGATGTGGAAAGAACCATCTTTCCGTAAAGCATGCCGTCCTTGGTAAATGCGGAAAGCTTGGTAATGATACCGCCGCCGCTGAAAACGGGAGTGATGTAATTCCAATCCTCTCCGTTTCCGTCAATTGTGATCTGTACATCGCCGGCTTCTTGGGCGCGGGCCGGGATCACTCCCGGCTGCCGCGCTGTAAGGACGATCGCGAGCATCGCGATCAATGATATCCATTTCCTAAGAAGCCTCTGAATATCCCTCTTTTTCATAGACTGTCCCCTCTTACGCTGTCCGAATGACAGCGGTAAAAAACTGATTAGTGGTTATGACCGTTAACCTTGAAGAACTCGTCGAGCTGCTTCTGAACCTCAGCTACATACTGGTCGATGCCGGCATCCTTGAGTTCCTGAACCGCTGCGTCATAGTTGGAATCGAAATCAACGAAACCGCACTCGATGGGAGTGAATCTCTGGTTAACAACTTCGGTGATGGCTGTTTCGATCTCACGAACGTTCTCATTGTTGAAGTGGAACGCGATTACATCACTGGTCTTAGCGTTAGAATCCCAGTTCTCATACCTATTGATGAAATCATCGGTAACGTCCGAAGTGAACATGGTGTAGTTAGCGTTACGGAACATCCACTCATAGAAGTAGCCTTCAAATCCGGGATCGTTAAGAACGATACGGCCGTCCTGAACGGTGTAGTTCTCGCCTTCAGGTCCATAGAGGCAGAACAGATAGTTCTCCTGGCTCTTGTACAGCCAGTTGAGGAACTTCATAGCGCCTGCAGGGTTCTGTGCGCTGTAAGGTACGCAGAGAACTTCGCCGCCGCAAGCGGTGATGTACTTATCAGCTGTGGGATTGAGCAGGAAGCTCTTAAGCTTTGCGTTGGGATCCTGCTGACGAACGGAAGCGATGATCTCGTTTTCCTTGCCGAGTGAACCCTCAACCCAGAGGTAGGTACCCTGCTGCATACGTGAGTCACGCTCGTTGTAGTTTGTGGTAAGCTCGTCTCTGTAGAGACCTTCCGCGTACATGCTCTGGTTGAACTTCGCAACCTGCTTGAACGCGTCTGTCTCGAAGTAGCAATATGCCTTCTGTGTATCCTCGCCGTAAACAACCGCGTCGCCTGCTGCGATCCAGGTGTACTGCTCGGAAGCAAAGTTTCTGGTTAAGGGCTTGAAGATGATATCAGCGGGGCCGTTCATCTCGGGATACTGATCAGCTGCCTTCTGAGCAAATGTCTTAAGGTCGTCTGCTGTCTTGATGTCGCTCATGCCAACACCCTCAAGGATGTCCTGACGTACGCAAACAAGCTGGAACATGCAGGATGAAGGAGCGTAAGCCGAAGGAATACCGTACTGAACGCCGTCTACAACGCCGCCTGCAAGCTGAGACTCAGGGATAACCTTGAGCATATCGGGGCAGTTCTCCTTGATGAGATTGCCGATAGGCTGTGCCTGCTGGTTGTTAACCATTGTTGAAAGATCCGGAAGTCCGTCCCAGTAAAGGTCGATGGGCTCTTTTGCGTTCAAAAGAACTGCCTTCTGATCCCAGTAAACATCCCAGCCCTTGTAGATCATCTTAACCTTGATGCCTACCTCGTCCGCGAGACGGGGATTTAACTGATTGTTGATGAAGTTGGTCATCGCGTCGGTCTCTTCGCCGGGATAAAGGATGATAACTTCCGAAACCTCGCCGCTGTTTGTCGAGCCGCCGTTGTCGCCGGTGTTTGTGCTGCCGCCGTTGTTTGACGAAGCGGAGCTGGTGGGCTGTGAGCCGGTATTGCCGCCGTTTGCGGGATCTTCGGTCTTCTTACAGCCGGTGAATGCTGACAGTACCATCACTGCAGCTAACATCAGTGCCAAAAATCTTTTTTTCATAATTTTCATACCCCTCCTTATAGGTCCTTGTGAAAATATACTCAAACGGATGATTTTTCCGTCTGAAGCCTGAAAGTTGCTCATTCCTTCACCGCGCCGGTCATGATACCGTTAACAAAGTACTTCTGGATGAAGGGATAAAGGAAGATGATAGGTCCGATCGTGATGATCGTAACGGCCATCTTCATGGTTTCCGAAGGAAGCTTGATGTTAGCGGCTGCTCCCGCGGGAACCTTACCGCTGCTTATCGCCTTTACGTTAGCCATAACGTTGTAAAGGAAATACTGCAGAGGATATTTGTTTTTATCGTCAATGAACATCAGCGCGTTCCACCATTCGTTCCAGTAGCCCAGCGCGTAGATCAATCCGACCGTAAGCATCGCCGTCTTGTTGAGCGGCAGAGAGATCTTCCACCATATCTGATACCAGCTCGCGCCGTCGAGCTTTGCCGATTCATAAAGTGAGATCGGAACCGAATCGAAGTATGTCCTCAGAAGGAACATGCTCCAAACGCTGAACATCGAAGGCAGAACCAGAGCGAGATATGTGTCTCTCAGATGGTAATAGTTGTTGCAGACAATAAACCAGGGGATAAGTCCCGCAGAGAAAATGATCGTAAACTTGCAGATGAACGAGATCAGGTTTCTGAACTTCAGCGAATTGATCGACAGCGCGAACGAGATCATGCTGGTGATGATCATCGCTCCTAACGTTCCGATCACTGTGATCGCGATCGTGAGGATATATGCTCTCGCGATCCTCTCTCCGCTTCTGGTGAAAAGGTATCTGTAAGTATCAAGTGTAAAGGCCTGCGGTATTACCGAATAACCGGCTTTTGTAACCACCGCGTTATCCGAAAGTGAAACCGAAAGAACCATTACCAGAGGATAGAGACAGGCAATTGCGATAATTCCGATGAAAACAATCGCGAATACCTTTACGGCTACATCGCCTGCCGATTTATGTATCCTATTGTGAACATGATTATTATTTCCACTCATCAGAACAGGCCCTCCCCTTCATTTACTTTCTTCGCGAAATGATTGGACAAGGTCACGAGTATCAGTCCGAGCACGGACTGCATCAGGCCTATCGCGGTCGTATACGAGAATCCCAGCGATTTCATCGCCGAATATACGTAGGTATCGATAACGGCTACCTCATCGTACAGCAGTGAGTTGTTTCCTACGATACCGTAGATCATACCGAAGTCACCGTAGAAGATACGGCCGATGCTCATCAGGCAGAGGACGATGACCGTAGGCTTTAACAGAGGAAGCGTGATGTTCCAAATACACTGGAATCTGTTCGCTCCGTCGACCGTCGCGGCCTCATACAGCGACGGATCGAAGTTGCTCATCGCCGCCATGTAGATGATCGAGTTATATCCGCACCATTTCCAGACGTCAGCCGTAATGATGATCGCTTTCCAGTACTTGGGCTCCGCGTACCAGCGGATCCTTTCTCCGCCGAACTGTGTGATAACACGGTTGATGATACCTGAACTGTTCGAGAAGAAAGCGTAAATGATGGCTCCTACTACAACCCATGAAAGGAAGTAAGGGAAGAACATCGCGGACTGTGTTACTTTCTTGAATACCTTGCCCTTCAGCTCGTTGAAGCAGATCGCGATGGTGATCGGAACCGCGGTACCGAAGATCAGGCCGAAGAAGTTGATATACAGAGTGTTGTATACGCTTCGAAGTCCCATTCCGTTGAACTTCGCGCCGCCGTTTGTCGTAATTCCGAAGAAAGCCTTGAACCAGCGGAGTCCGACGAACTTGCTTCCGAACACACCGTCCAGAAGTTTGTAATCCGTGAAGGCCATCCAGATACCGCCCATCGGGATATAAGCAAACGCGATCAGGAACAGCAGCGCGGGTATACACATGAAATATAACTGATGATTTTTCTTAAACTCTTTCACGCTTTTAACCTCCAAGTCTCAACAAGCCGGTTCCAGTTATCCTTATCTTCCTCCGAGAAGTAAGTCCTTCCCGAATATGCTTCCTCGCTCAGGATCATCATGCCTGTCGTGCAGAAGCGTTTCCCCGCGAGCAGGTATCTCTTTGCTTCCTTCTGCAGTGTCGAATCGCACTCGTAATCCTCAAGTGAATTCTTCATGTCTTTAAACAGGTGAACGTACAGCATCGAGCCGTCTTCGCCGTCGCTGTAACGGTACATCAGGTTCTGGACATTCGTAATGTTCCTTCCGTCGCCGAGGATCATTCTCAATCTCTCGTCATACAGCCAGCTCGAACTCCAGAAGCCCTTCATATCGAGCTCGGGATAGTACTTTTTGAAGAACTCAAGCGCCATCACCATCGAGCTGTGCATCCTTTCGGGCGTGTACCCCTCGCCTCCCGGGATGTGAAGCGCTATCAGCCAGTCATTCTCGCCGAGCGCTAATTTATATTC
>JAFZKM010000260.1 GCA_017553665.1 Lachnospiraceae bacterium | reverse complement strand
GCCGAAGGCAGTAAGTACGATACGGGATCGTACAGGTACCTGCGCGCCATGAGCGACCGTTTTCCGAAGCGACTGCTGACCTGCATCGCGTTCACTTTCGCGATGATCTTTGTGTTCCTCTTCTCGGAGTGGATCCTTTATTTCTTCGGCAATTCGAAATCGGCGGAACTCGCGGGGAATTCGTTCCAGACCAGTCTAGTAGTGGAGATCCCGGCATTTCTTCTGCTGAAGAACATACTCTTTTACCGGATATTTCAAAGGCGGATCAAGCTGCCCGATACGGATAAATACAGGAAGCATCTTTTTGGGATCATCGTATTTTCAGCTGCGTACTGGCTGGTGATCACGCTCCTTATAGTTATTTTCCGCAATAAGCTCGCTTATCCGGGAAATCTGTTCATCATTGCCGCTTTGATCTTCGGAGTGCTGATCATCATCTATAACCTGACGCTCCGTAAGGCTTTTACATACAGAAATGTCGTCGTAAATCTCCCGAGAATAGCCGTATTCACTGTTTCGGCGATCGCCGCTGCCGGATTTGTGTATATACAGCGCGATACCTGGTACACCCAGAGCTTTATCAATTCTGTTCCGATCGTTTCTCATAACGCGAGCACGATAGACTACAATGAGGAAAACGGGATTTACACCATTACGAAGAGTTCTGACGGCGATTTTAAGATACTGCATCTTACCGATATCCACATCGGCGGCAGCCTGTATTCCTACACAAAGGATATTAAGGCGCTCTATGCCTGCTACGCCGAGATCGAGCACACTCATCCCGATCTTGTTGTCGTTACGGGCGATATGTGTTTCCCGATGGGTATCATGTCACTGTCACTGAACAATTCCGCTCCCGTGCAGCAGTTCGCGGCGTTTATGCGCAATACCGGGATCCCGTGGGCTTTCACCTACGGCAACCACGATACCGAAACCATGTCTACACTGAACAAGACGGAATTGAATGAAGTGTATAAGTCTCTTTCTTACAAGACTTCGGCCAATCTGCTCTATCCTTACGTCCAGCCGGATATCATGGGCAGGAACAATCAGCTGATCGAGATCAGAAATGCGGACGGAACGCTGAATACGGGACTGTTCATGATCGATTCCAACGCGTATACGGGCGAAGGTCTGAATGTCTACGATTACATCCATGACGATCAGGTCGACTGGTATGCGGGCGAAGTTAAGCGCATGAACGCGGAAGCGGGACATACCGTCAATTCGCTTGTATTCTTCCATATCCCTCTGCAGGAATACAAAACTGCCACGGAGCTTTATCTTGAAGGCAGCAGTGAAGTAAAGCATTACTTCGGAGAGAATCCCGGAGATCACGGCGGAATAACACATGGTCTTGTATGCTGTTCCGATTATCCGAGCAAGCTGTTTGATACGGCGGTAGAGCTCGGAAGTTCGACAGGCTTCTTCTGCGGACATGATCACTACAATAATGCTTCCATTGAATACAAGGGAATCCGTCTCACCTACGGTATGAGTATCGATTATCTTGCCATGCCGGGAATCTCAAAAGAGACAAAACAAAGAGGTGCTGAGCTGATAACCGTTCATGCCGACGGAAGCTGGGATCTGGAGCAGATACCGCTTGAATCGATAACACAATAGAGATAACAATGAAGCAGATCAAGAGTTGTACGGGGGAGGTTAGGCTATGATCGCTGTTTGGCTCGTTGGAAAATTTTATTCATGACAGATCATGTGAGGTGAAAAATGGAAGATCGTGTTGCCGTATTGAGTATAATCGTTGAAAATGAAAACGCTGTAAATGAGATCAATGAACTGCTGCATCGCTACGGCAGATATATCATCGGAAGAATGGGAATTCCGTACAGACAGAAGAACATCAATATCATCTGTATAGCGATCGATGCTCCCAATGATGAGATCAATTCACTGACCGGTGCGCTCGGCCGGATCGAAGGAATATCCGCCAAGGCGACTTATTCAAAAGTGAGCGGTAAAAACTAAATAAATGACAAATTATGTAAAGGGTTATGCGCAAGGAGGAGAAAAATGGCGGAATTAAAGTGCCCGCATTGCGGTCAGATTTTTGATGTGGACGGGAGCGAGCTGGACTCGATCGTCAGGCAGATCAGGGACGGAGAATTCCGCCGCGAGGTAGACGAACGGGTAAAAGAGCTGGTAAAGCATCTCTCGGAGCAGCATGAGATCGAGCTGAAGGCGAAAGACAGCGAACTGAAGGCAAAAGAGAGCGACATCCGGCTCAAGTCGCAGGAAGAATATTCCAAGGAAGTCAAAAAGCTGAACGAGCAGCTTCAAAAGGCTGAGACCGAGAACCAGAGACTGAAGGCTGCGGTGGACGCCGCGGCCGATAAACAGAAGCTTGCCGTCCGGGACGCGGTAAAGAAGTATGAGGACGAAGTCAACAGCCTTAAAATGACTGTGGCTGAAGAAGATAACAAGCGGCAGATCGCGGTCCTCGAGGCAGTGGGCAAGGTCGAAAAGGAAAAGCAGAATCTTGAGCGCCGGCTGGTCAGCGAGAAGGAAAAGCATGACATGATCGTGGCGCAGAAGGATACCCAGATAGAGTTCTACAGGGACCTGAAGACAAAGACCTCCGTAAAGATGCTCGGCGAAACCCTCGAGCAGCACTGCGAGATCCAGTTCAACCAGCTGCGCGCGACCGCGTTTAAAAACGCTTATTTTGAGAAGGACAATGACGCACGTTCGGGAAGCAAGGGCGATTACATTTACCGCGAAAACGATGAGTTCGGCAATGAGATCGTCTCGATCATGTTCGAGATGAAGAACGAGCAGGACGAGACCTCGACAAAGCACAAGAACGAAGACTTTTTCAAGGAACTCGATAAGGACCGCAAAGAGAAGAACTGCGAATACGCGGTGCTCGTTTCGATGCTTGAGAGCGACAGCGAGCTCTATAACGGCGGTATCGTCGATGTTTCCTATAAATATGACAAAATGTATGTGGTAAGGCCCCAGTGCTTTATCCCGATCATCACATTGCTCAGGAACGCCGCGATGAACGCGCTTTCATATAAGCAGGAGCTTGCGGTAGTTCGAAGCCAGAACATCGATATCACGAATTTCGAAGACAATCTGATGAAGTTCAAGGATGACTTCGGGCGCAACTACGCGATCGCCCACGATCATTTTGACAAGGCGATCGATGAGATCGACAAGACCATCCAGCATCTCGAGAAGGTCAAAAAGGAACTGATGGGTTCCGACAACCAGCTCCGTATCGCCAACGGCAAGGTTGAGGACGTTACCGTTAAAAAGCTTACGAAAGATAACCCGACGATGAAGGCCGAGTTTGAAAAGATAAGAAAGCAGAAACAGGAGGATAAATAAATGCTTGAGATCAGACACTACACAAAGTCGTACGGTATTGGGAAGAAGGCGACCGACGATGTGACGCTTACCGTGGAGAGCGGCGATATCTACGGATTCATCGGACACAACGGTGCCGGTAAATCGACGACGATCCGCGCGGTGGTGGGCGTACTTGATTTTGATGAAGGCGAGATCCTTATCGACGGCCATTCGGTAAAGAAAGAGCCTATGGAGTGTAAGAAGATCACGGCATATATACCTGATAATCCTGACCTTTACGAGAATCTGACCGGCATACAGTACCTGAATTTTGTGGCAGACGTGTTCGGGATCGGCGCGGCGGAGCGCGAAGAGCGCATAAAGAAATACGCCGGCGCATTTGAGATCACGGAAGCCTTAGGCGACCTGATCAGCTCATATTCACACGGAATGAAGCAGAAGGTCGCGATCATTTCCGCCCTGATCCACGAGCCGAAGCTTATGGTCCTCGACGAGCCCTTCGTGGGACTCGATCCGAAGGCGACATTTACGCTGAAGGAGATCATGCATGAGATGTGCGCCCGCGGCACGGCGATCTTTTTCTCGACACATGTTCTCGATGTGGCTGAAAGACTCTGCAATAAGGTAGCGATCATCAAACACGGAAAGATCATCGCTTCGGGAACGATGGAGGAGCTTACGGAAGGACACTCACTGGAAGAGGCATTTTTGGAGGCGGATAATAATGACAAAGAATAAAGATCTGCTGCTTCTTAAGACTCTGCTGCTGTCCACGAGTCAGAGAAACATATATAAGCACACGACCGACAGGAGCAAAAAAGGCCGTGTGGTAGGAAATTGGATCGGCATGTCGATCCTTTACATAATGCTGATGGCGTACTGCATCGCGACCTGTATCGGCTACGGGGAAGCGGGCATTATCGGTTCGGCGCCTGTATTGTGCGCGCTGACGGTCAGCCTGCTCGCGTTCGTGTTCACGCTGCTCAAGACGAACGGCTATCTGTTCAATTTCAAGGAATACGACATGCTGATGTCGCTGCCGTTTGAAGCAAGCACCGTGGCGGCATGCAAATTCCTGTATATGTATGTTAAGAGCCTGATGTGGTATTTCAGCATCTCGCTTTCAATGCTTGTGTTATACGGGATCTATGTCCGTCCGTCGGTGCTCGTATATCCGCTCTGGATAATCCTCACATTCTTCCTGCCGCTCATCCCGATGGTGATCGCCACATTTCTG
>JAFZKM010000259.1 GCA_017553665.1 Lachnospiraceae bacterium | reverse complement strand
TGGTTAGAGCGCCGCCCTGTCACGGCGGAAGTCGTCGGTTCGAGTCCGATCTGGGTCGTTGTACGAAACAATTGCTTTTCAATTTTCATCGTTGCGATGCAACTCGAAAATTGAAAGATGAAATTGTTTCGCTATCGCTTCACACTTTCATTTTAGAAAATATGCAATTGAATCGCTTGCACATTTTCTGATCAAAATGAAAGCCAGCAAATCTGCTTCGCAGATTTTAGGATTTCTTGGGATCTTAGCTCAGCTGGGAGAGCATCTGCCTTACAAGCAGAGGGTCATAGGTTCGAGCCCTATAGGTCCCATACCTCATTATTGAGGGAGCGTAATACGCGGATTCAATGCTTTTCATTGAATTTGCCGGTGTGGCGGAATTGGCAGACGCAAGGGACTTAAAATCCCTCGGGGGCAACTTCGTACCGGTTCGAGTCCGGTCACCGGCATTTCTTTTTATTTCTGAGTGGTTCTGAATTGTCTTTTCACTCGAGTTTTCAAGTTTTTTATTTCCCAAAAATCTGTTTTGTTATTCTGGAAGTCTATATTTCTACTTGTTATCTGATACTAAATATGATACTATAAAGGAGCTCGCAAGGATAGGAAAGTGAGGCGGAAGTATGCAGGTTAAGGATTATATGGAACTCCCTTACACAAAAATGATAAAAGAGATCAGTGACGAATCAGGGCATTATTACTACGGTTGGGTGCTGGAACTGGATGGATGCCAGAGTACGGGCGAAAGCCTGGACGATCTGATGGAGTCACTGAATGAGGCAATGGAAGGGTATATCGAGGTGAAGCTCGCGCATGGATTGCCGATTCCCGTGCCGCAGCAGGACGAAGGGTATAGCGGGAAATTTGTGCTCAGAGTGCCCAAATCCCTGCACAAAAGACTGGCCATAGAGGCCTCGAACGAAGGAGTAAGCCTAAATCAGTGGGCCTGTTATAAGCTGGCGTTGTAAATACGGAACGAAAATGATGACAAACAGAGCTAGAGTTATTATCATGGAGAATGGAGGGTGTAAAAATGTCTGATGCAGATATGAAAGAAAACCAGGATAGAATTGAAATCGCAGAGTCGTTGTTTGGAATCTTGCCTCAGAATATGACCATGGAAGAAGCCAGGGCTGAGAAGTCTGGTGAAGGGACCCGGAAACTGGTAGAATTCAGATATAATCGCACGACGTACGGCATGGCGATGGGATCGGGATCGTCAAGCGCGGACGAGGTCAGCTGGTGCAGGGACGGCAGCGTTATATTGACCGCCACGTATAGCGGAGGCGGGAAAAATATGCGGTCGGAGTACAGGGTGACACCGGAGATGGCGCAGAAAGTGCGGGATTTTGTGGAAGATAACGGGATCGTACAGCTCGCGGAGGAGAAGATCGAGCTTCCGGTGATGTTCGACTGTTTTACGAGTTCCATGATCGTCATGCATTTTGATGACAGCGCGAACGGCGGAAGCCCGTATCAGTCGGTGGTTCTTGACTGCGGACCTGCGGGCATGACTTTCAGAACGCTGGAAAATAAAGTATCGGAGCTGTTGAAGGAATGCAGGGAGACCGGTGAATATGTGGGCGGCGAGATGATGGAAAACAGCGGCCCCGGTGCGGGAATGGGTCTCATGGGATTTCCGGGGATGCCCGCAGCACCTTCGGCTCCTGAGCCGCCGAAAGTACTCTGGACCTGTCCGGAGTGCGGAAAAACAGAGAACTATATGAAGTTCTGCATAAAATGCGGGACTCCGAAGCCGGAACCGGCCGGGACAGGCAGCGGCCCGGAGACGCAAGGCGGGGCGGAAAATGCCGGTGAGAAACCGTTGACATGGACCTGCTCGGCATGCGGATATGCGGAAAACAGAGGCAAATTCTGCTCGAACTGCGGGCAGCCGAGATGACATTAATTTGAGCGGAGAGAGCCGCAATACGGGAGTATTTGCATTGGGAGGACAGAGCATTGAAACAATTGCAATTGATAAATGATGACTGGCTGGGGCATGTTGAGCACCTTCGCCACGCATGCAGAGGGATCGTGGTGAAGGACGGAAAAGTGCTGCTTAGCTATGAGGCAAAGCAGGACCAGTACCTGATCCCCGGCGGCGGAGTCGAAGAGGGCGAAACACTGGAAGAATGCTGCGTTCGCGAGGTTCTGGAGGAGACGGGGATTGTAGTTAAGCCGGTGGATTATTACCTTGAGATCGAGGAATTGTTCTGGAACTGGAGGCACATTAACCACTACTTTGTGTGCGAGGTGGTCGAGGATACCGGGAAGGCGCATTTGACCGAGGGTGAGGCACAGGTGGGATGCACGCACGTGTGGCTGCCCTTTGATGAGATCGTGGAGATTTTTGGAAGATTTGAGGATTATCGGGCGACAGATGTTCCGAGGTACGGACTGTACAGGCGCGAGGGAGTTGCGATCAGGGAGTATCTGGCCGTGTATGGAGCGAAGTCATGAGAATAATAAATCTGATAGAGGATACGGCAGGGGCAGGCGGCTGTGCTTTCGCGCACGGCCTGTCCTTTTATATTGAAACGGCGAAGCACAGGGTTCTGATGGACCTTGGGCCGGGCCGCGAGACACTGGAGAACGCGGCGGCTCTCGGGATCGACCTGCGCGCGGTGGACACCGTGGTGCTGAGCCACGGGCATTACGATCATTCGGGCGGGATCATGCCTTTTTCCGAGGTCAATGCGCAGGCCGCGATATACATGCAGGACGGCGCGGACGGAGAGTATTACGCGGATGATGGGGAGAATGAAGGCTCACGCGTATGCGATGCGGAGAAGGGCTGTAAAGTGGGACCGGCCGGCGAGCGGGCAGCGATGCAGAATGCACGATACCGTTATATCGGGATAGACCGCGCGATCATGGGACTGCCGCAGGTGAAGCTGCTGCATGGGGACTGCGTGATCGATGAGGAACTGGATATATTTACGGTCAAGAAGCGGACGCATGCGCTGCCTTCGACGAATTCGAGGCTTCTGGTGAAGAATGCGGTAAAGACGGGGGACGGACAAGACAGCCTCTCGAGCTTGGATGATCCGAAAGCCTTGTTTATCCGTGATGATTTCAGACATGAGCATTTCCTTGTGGTGCATGAAGGCGGCAGGAGCGTGCTGCTTTCGGGCTGCGCGCATAACGGGATACTTAGCATTCTGGACGATTATGAAGAGAAGTATGGTGGTGAACCGGACGCGGTGATCAGCGGGTTCCACCTCATGAAGAAGAGCGTGTATACGGCGGATGAGATGGCGGAGATACGGGAGATCGCGGAAGATTTGAAGCAATACCGGACGAAGTTCTTTACGTGCCATTGTACGGGAATTCCTGCGTACGAGGAGATGCGTAAGATCATGGGAGAGCAGTTGAAATACGTGCATTCAGGCGAAGAAATAGAACTCTAGAAAAAGGAAAAAGGCTTCGGAAACTCTAACATTGACAGGCCCGAATCTATGCTTTATTCTGTAAATACACAGGCGGCAGAGAAGGGCCTGTTTGGGTATGGTTGTCAGTTAGGAGGACGGAAACTTATGGGTTTACTGGACAAGCTTTTTGAAGGAAACAAGGACCTGGAAAAGGCAGCGAAGGGGCTGCTGAACGGGCTTTTGGGCGCGGCAGGACAGTCGGAGAACAGCGGAAGCGGATCGGAGAGCGGAAGCACGCAGGCTGCCGCGAAGCCGCAGGAGAGGATCGTGGATGACGACGCGCCTTCGGGATTCTCGTGGGGTGAGAATATGCCCGCGGAGGAGAATCAATACAATTATAAGGGCACGTATTGGCAGTATTTTGAGAACATTTTCAATACGGATTTCGCGGAGTATCGCTATGAGAAGAAGGAGATCACCGGGAGTTCGCGTATTGCGTATACATTCTATTCGGGCGGTTCGAAGGTGCTGGTTGTGGAGCTGATGCCCGACACGAGCACAGCGTACAAGCTGCGCAAGGAGTGCGAGAAGGAAGGCGTGCCGTATACGAGGTTTTATTTCGATCATGACGGCTGGTGGAATACCAGGGCGTATGTGCTTACACGCATGCGTAACGCGATGAAGTAAGAACCGTCCCCATGTCCTGCAGGGCAATTGGGGAAACGAAATGGAAAAAACAGAGGGAGAACGCTTTGCGCCTGCGGCGGACCCGGCACGGACAAACAGATGACTTCGCAGGCAGTCTGTTCGTGTACGGTCCGGTAAATCCCGGAATTACCGGGATTTAACGTTTTCTCCCTCTGCTTTTTTATGCGGGAAGATTAGTGCTTTCGGCAAGGCGAAGCCGTTGCGGCGGGTGATGTGCCATTGCCGGGAGTTTTCAAGGGAGAGTCGAAATGTCACTTCTTGATCGGATCACGGACGCTGAGACCTGGGAAGCGTTTTACGAATACAAGCTTTCGCTGGCCTGCGCGAAGCAGTTTACGGGCGAACTGCGGAAGTTCATAGATGAAAAAAGATATGAGCCGGTATGTGAGGGTATTCTCGCAGGCCGGCCTTTTCCGCTTCCGCGCAGGGCCGTGATCTCAAAGATGGGGACCGATAAAAGGCGCATTGTGTACACATATCCGCAGGCGGAAAATACGGTGCTGAAGCTGCTGACGTGGCTGATATTGAGGAAGTATGACAGGGTGTTCTGCGATGATCTGTACTCGTTCAGGCCGGGAAGGACCGCGAAGGACGCGGTGAGAAGGCTGTTGAAAGAGCGGAGGGGGCTTCTGACCGGCGATGCCGCGGACAGGGGAACCGGTCCTGTAACGGTTCAGATGTACGGGTATAAGGTCGACATACATGACTACTTCAACTCGATCCCGGTGGAGAGGCTTCTGCCGATGCTGAAAGAAACATTGGCGGATGATGAGAGGCTGTATGAGTTCCTTGCGGCGCTGCTTGCGGAGCCGAACGTGATCGACAAAGGGCGTGTGGTCAGCGAGCAGAAGGGGATCATGGCGGGGACGCCGTTGTCGTCATTTTACGCGAATCTGTATCTGGCGGAGCTCGACAGGCATTTTGCTGAAGCGGGCGTGATATACGCGCGGTATTCGGACGACATTATCGTGTTCGCGGAGAGCGAGGACGAGGTGAGGGGGCACGCGGAGTATATTCGCGGGTTTCTGACGGAGAGATCGTTGACCGTGAATCCGGCGAAGGAATGTTATTTCGCGCCGGGCGAGGGCTTCGTATTTCTCGGGTTTTACTGCGGGGAGGAGTATGTGGACATTGCCCCGGCGACGCTGAAAAAGCTGAAGCAGAAGATGCGCAGGAAGCGTGACGCATTGGCGCGGTGGGCGAAGCGGAACGAGGTCAGCGGCGAGAAGGCTGCGAAGGCATTTATCAGGATGTTCAACCGGAAGCTGCTGGAGTCGCCGCAGGACAATGAGCTGTCGTGGAGCAGCTGGTTTTTCCCGGTGATCAATACGGCGGAGAGCCTGCATGAGATCGATGCTTACGCGCAGGACTGCCTGCGGTATCTGGTGTCGGGGCGGCACACGAAGAAGCGGTTTGATGTGCGGTATGAGGACCTGAAGGAGCTCGGGTATAAGTCACTCGTGCATGAGTATTATGAGGGGCGGAGTGGTATAATATGAGTATGAAGATAAGAATTGTGGCTCTGACTAGGCTGTCAGAGAAGAGAAAGGCCGAGGTGCGCGCGCTGGAGGCGGCGTGCCGGGCGGCAGACGGAACCGAGGCGGTGGCGGAACTGTCGAACGAGATGAACTTCAGCCGGAGGCTCAAATGCTTTTTTCTGTGCTATAAAGGCAGCAGGCTGACAGGGTATCTGGAGTTTTTCTGCCCGGACGGTGAAAATGCGGAGATCAGTGCATTTGTGGAACCCGGTGAGAGACGGAAAGGCGTGTTTTCAGCGCTGCTGGAGGCGGCGAAGGCGGAATTGCAGACAGCGGGGACGGTTCTTCTGTCGGCTGAACCTGCTGACAGTAGAACCGTCCCCCTGTCTTTGTGGGTTGTTGCGGAGCCGGTGTCCGAGGCAGCGGCAAAGACTGCAGAGGCGATGGGGATGAAGCGGAAGTACTCGGAGCTGGTGATGAGGCTGGGAAACTATGGTGAAACCCGTCCCCATGGCAATCTGATCATCGAGAAGCGCGAAGAAGAAGGCGAGCTGACATTTACACTGAGGGACGCGGAAGAGGACATTGTGTACGGTGAACTGTCGGCGCAGGTTGGAGAGCGAACAGTATTTATCTACGGAGTAGAGATAGAGGAGCG
>JAFZKM010000258.1 GCA_017553665.1 Lachnospiraceae bacterium | reverse complement strand
CTTTTTCGGTATCGGAAGCATCCTGTTCGCGCGGAATTTTGACACATTAAAAGTACGCACTCCGACGAACTCCCCGTCGATCTCATTGTTTATGCAGTACTCGATATACCAGTCGGTACCGAGCATCTCTCCTTCGGGATCGCTGAACCGCTCGAAGTACTCACGAATAGCGGGCGCGGCGTCGGTCGAAAGGCTGCTGATATAGTAATAATCGTAATGATAGTTCCTGCGCGAGGTGTCGGCGCTGCGGATCGCATTATTGTTCGCGAGATTGAACCTGGCGATCTGCGCGTCCGCGTTCAGGAACGCGAACGGGATATAGATAATGCTCACAGCCACTACACAGAACCGCCTGAATGAGAAATCATCCTTCAGCACCAGAATGATAACGCCGACCAGGAGCACCGCGAGCGTCAGCAGCGCAAACAGCACGGATATCCTGTACATGGTGAGGTTGTATGCCTGAATGTACATGATCATCCTGATCGCGCTCGAAGCGATCATGATATAAGTGCAGAAGCAGATCACGAGCAGGATCGCGTTGAGTACTCTGCTCTTCTCGATATGCTTTTTCAGGATCAGCACCACTGCGAGGTTCATAACGCTTACGACGAGCAGCTGGAAGAAACCGCGGCGAGCGTATTCCGCATACGAGATCCCCTCCGGGAGCTCAAAGCTGCCCGTGAACAGGAAAAGTATCTGAACCACAGAGAATACCAGATAGAGCAGAGTCACAACCGAGGTGACCGTTATGGCCGTAACGGGACCTGTCTTTTTAGGCTCCTTAACCGTGATCAGCGGCGCCTCGGCCTGGACCTGCCTCATCCCGCAGTATGCCGAAAGGAATCCGAAAGCCAGCATGAAGCATACGCCGAGGATGTTCTCCCACCTGATTATCTCTTCGAAGAATCTGACAAAAATGTTCTCAAATACGGCGTCCGCCGACGCGAGGATCAATCCGAGGGCAATGCAGGTCGGGATCGCGATCAGGATACCGACAAGTATCGGTCCCGCTTTGCCCTTCTTATCGCCGGACTTACCGTCAAAATATGCCTTTCCGTCCGAGAACGGAGTTCCAAGCTTACCTATTGAGCCGAATACGGCCCTTATTATCTCTCCGAACAGTTTCGCGAGGTCCCATTTCGAATCATCCGCGTAGTTATGCAGGACCAGTGTCAGAAGCAGCAGGAATTCCGCGACATAATTCGAAAAGAGTACCATGGTATTCGCGGTGCAGAAACAGGATACGCTGATGATCATCATGACAGCCATCATGAAACAGCTTCCCTGCTTCAGCTGTTTTCCGGTCTGCCTCGTAAGATCAGCCACCAGAAATACCAGTGACCCTATCCATACCGGCGTCAGCACACCCGACCGGTTCTTAAACATGCAGAACGCGAACAGCAGCGCGTAAACAGCGCACGGAAGCGCCAGATGCCTGAAGTTCCAGGACCTGTTCAGATCCAGAAGCCTGTCTGTTTCTGACACGGCATTCATCGCAGGAACACTCTCCTGCGGCTGTGCATTTATCTCGATCATACTGCTTTCATACAGATCATGCGCTTTTATATCTTTCTCAAACAGATCACTCTCACTCATTATAAAATCTCCCTCGTTTAAAATACTATTTCTCAACCTCGTCCAGTTCCTCCAGCGCCGCGACCGTCGGATCAAATTCCAGGATATCCCCGGGCTGGCAGTTAAGCGCCCTGCATATTTTGTCCAGAGTATCGATCCTGATAGCCTTCGCCTTTCCGTTCTTCAGGATCGAGATATTCGCCATAGTGATCCCGACGCGCTCCGCAAGCTCCGTAACGCTCATCTTACGCTTGGCGAGCATGACATCCACATTAATGATAATAGCCATAACGCACCGCCTCCTTAAATCGTAAGATCGTTCTCTTCGCGGATCTGACGCGCTTTATCGATAAGCTTCGCGAGAGCTCCGGTGAGTCCGCCCACTCCGAACCATACAAAGGTATACTCGAACATCTTAAACAGGATCATATAATCCGTTTTTTCCGTGAAGATCATATAAACCGCTATGCTGAGCATCCAGATGCATCCCAGTATCACGAACAGGCCGCACATGATCCTGAAAGCGATGTAATTCTCAAGCGAAAATGAGTTGTCCCGCCCTATTGCGCCGCACACCTTCCAGAACTGCCAGAGTGCAGCGTAGCAGAAAATGGCGGTGATACCCAGCAGCATCATGACCGGCACGACCGAAATCCCGTACGTTTCGGCAAAAAATTTATTCCTGACTAAACTAACCCCGCAGACGCCGAAAAATAAGGCTCCGATGATCGCGGCACCTATGGTAAGTATCTTCAGTCTCATCGCGATCCCTGCCTGAGAGCTCCCTTTTCTGTCCTTCGCAATGTTCTTTTTCATGTGTTTTTGATCCTTTCCTGAATGCTTTACGATACCAATTATACATCTCCGTTTTCAAATGTCAACAAATATTTATCGTATTTCGATATATTTTTATTATTCTATTGTTGTAGAATG
>JAFZKM010000030.1 GCA_017553665.1 Lachnospiraceae bacterium | reverse complement strand
TTTTCAGGATAGTGATGACAGGAACTTTGTTGAGACGCTGAGGAAGTGCGACCTGCTGATCGACAGGGAAGACGCGGTACCGCTGGCGGAGGGTGAGTTCTTTATCTGCGATCTTGTCGGACTTAAGGTGATCGATGAGGAAGGCAAAGATCTGGGCGTTCTCGAGGATATCATACAGACCGCGGCAAATGATGTGTACCAGGTAAAGAAGTCCGACGGGAAAGAACTGCTGATACCCTCGATCAAGGACTGCGTACTGGAGAAGAACCCGAAAGAAGGCTATATCAAAGTGCATTTGCTGCCCGGCCTGGAGGAACTTTAATGAATTTTACGGTACTTACTTTATTTACCGATATGATAAAAAACTGCATGTCGACCAGCATAATGGGTCGGGCTGTGGAGAACGGCCTGATCACTTGTGATGTGGTCGACATTCGTGATTTCGCGGAAAATAAGCACAATCGCGTCGATGATTATCCATACGGCGGAGGTGCGGGCATGGTAATGGAGCCCGGACCGGTTTACCGCGCGTGCGAGTACGCGAAGGGGCTGCATCCGGATAAGAAGTCGAAGATCATCTATTTAAGCCCGATCGGAAAGACATTTACTCAGGAGATCGCTAAGGAACTGAGCCGCGAGGAGAGCCTTATCTTTCTCTGCGGTCATTATGAGGGCATTGATGAGCGGGTGCTTGAGTTTGAAGTGGATGAGTACATCTCACTCGGTGATTTTGTGCTTACGGGCGGAGAACTGCCTGCCCTCGCGGTTATGGACGCAGTGTCACGCCTGGTCCCCGGAGTGCTGAGCAACGATGAGTCCGCAGGTGACGAGAGCTTTGAGGGCAACACGCTGGAATACCCTCAATATACGCGCCCTGAGGAGTTTATGGGCAAAAGGGTACCGGATGTACTCCTGTCGGGCCATCACGCCAATATAGCCCGCTACAGGCGCGAAAAGAGCCTTATAAGGACCATGGAGCGCAGGCCGGACCTGTTCGCGAAGGTCGAACTCGATAAAAAAGACAGGAAGTTCCTCAAGGAATACGAAGAGAGCAAGCATAAGATGTTTGTTAAAGAGATGGTTCCGGGTGTCTATCTGCTCGATGAAGCTCACGGCGCTACGGGGTATCTTGTTGTGGGCGAGGACAGGGCCTGCGTGATCGACACGATGATGGCGGAAACGAATCTTTACGAGGAGGTGCGTAAACTCACCGATAAACCTGTTTTTGTCATCAATACCCACGGCCATCCGGATCATATTTACGGCAATGTCTATTTTGATGAGATTTATATCCATCCGGCCGATATCCCGATGGCCGAGGAGTTTTATAAAGAGCCTTTATATGTCGAGGGCTGCAGGAAAGCCGGAGCGACCGTTCCGCCTTTTAAGACGGTCAAAGGCGGCGATACCTTTGATCTGGGCGGCAGGACGCTTGAAATCTATGAACTGCCGGGACATACGCCTGGTGGCATACTGGTGCTTCTGAAGGAAGACAGGATACTGTTTACCGGCGATTCGATCAATCACCATCTCTGGATGATGCTCGACGGCTGCCCGCCTATGGAAGAGTTCGTAAAAGCATTGGATAATGTGATGTTCCTTGAGGAAAAGGCTGACAGGATACTTCACGGACATGCTCAGGATTTCGATGATATTTCACTGATGCGCTGCTTAAGGCAGGGCGCGGTCGAGATCTGTGAGAGGAAGACAGAGAACGACCCGCCGTACCATTGGTTCGGAGGCGTGGCGAGGCAGCATCCTTTCAGGCTTGAGTCCGGGAAGACGTACGCGCAGCAAGAGAGCGTTATTTGTTATGATCCAAAGATTTGATCAGGAAAGGTTCTGTATGAAGAGATTAGCAGCCATATTACTGATAATAGCTATATGCATCGGAGGATGCACAAAACAAACCACGAATACCGATCAGGGAAAAGATACGGTCGGAACTCCTGTAACAGGCCTGACGGATGCCGGGGCCACCGGAGAAGATGGGACCAGTAAGGACAACAGCGGGGATAACAGCCATAAGATCGATATTGTAACGATCCCTGCCCATGATCTGACTTATTCCAAACAGACACGTGAGATCTCTTACGAGCCGAAGCCTTTCAGTGTGAAGCTGGAAGCGGAGGACGGAGTGCTCGAAGGGAAACTGACTGCGGGCAGTTCACGTTCCGGCTACAGCGGAAGCGGGTATGTGACAAACTTTAACCAGGCACCGGGGAACAGACTCGCGGTGACGGCTGAGATACCTTATTCGCAGTTTTATGACATTACAGTGAGGGCGGCTTCCGATCAGTACAAGATCAATTATCTGACAGCGGACGGGGTAAGCATTTGTGAGATCGTCTGTGACGGAAACTCTTCGAAGAACTTTACGGAATATACCGCAGAATCGGTTTATCTTGAAGCCGGAACGGTAGAGTTCGGCGTGAAGGAGTCATGGGGATGGTTCGATCTGGATTCGATCTCGATCGAGGCAGGCGATATTGTTCCTGCAGAGACTTATAACGGAGTATCCTCGAAACTTGCGAATCCCAACGCGAATGAGGACGCCGTGAAGCTTATGGAGTATCTCGTCAGCATTTACGGCAATTACACGCTGGCGGGGCAGTACTGTACGCATAACAGTTCGACTGAGGTCGAGGGAATACTGAAGGCAACAGGCAAATATCCCGCGGTACGCGGCTTTGACATGATATTCTGTTCGCCCAACTCAGGCTACAGCGACATGAACGAGATCTCTCAGGCAAAGTCCTGGGCTGCGAAGGGCGGAATAGTTTCGTTCTCCTGGCATTGGCACGGGCCTGTAGGAGCGAATTCGTTCTACAGCGACACCAGTGATTTCAGGATCCCTGACGCGAGGACTGCAGAGGATCTGTCGCTGGTAAGTGCCTCTGACCTGAAGGCGAAGTATCAGAACGGAGAGATCACCGAGAAGCAGTATAAGCTGATCTCTGATATCGACGTTATTTCCTTCCACCTGAAGAACCTGCGTGACGCAGGGATCGCGATCCTCTGGCGACCTCTTCACGAGGCGAGCGGCGGCTGGTTCTGGTGGGGCGCTACGGGAGCGGATGACTATATCTGGCTCTGGAAGCTGATGTTTAACCGCATGACTTATGTGCACGGGCTCGACAATCTTATCTGGGTATGGAACGCGCAGAACGCGGACTGGTATCCGGGAGACGAGTATGTGGATATAGTGGGCGAGGACATTTACGCCGACTCATACGATTACGGCTCGCAGTCGGCAAAATTCAGGTCGGTGCTGAAATATCCGGATTCTCCAAAGCTTACAGCGCTTTCGGAGAACGGAGTGATAATGGATCCCGAGCTTTGCGCGCGTGACAATGTCTGGTGGCTCTGGTTCAATGTCTGGAACGGAGATTTTCTTTTTGACGGCATGGAGACAAATGAGAAGTACACTTCTGACGAGATGCTGTCAAAGGCGTATAATTCCGAGTATGTGATAACACTGGACGAGCTGCCGTGGAATCAATAAAACAGATAAAGTCCCTTTTGGAAGGGGCTTTTTTGTTACATTAAATGCTTAAATATATCCTTGTGGGGGATTTGATGTAACACCTGATATGATAATATTCTTAGCAGATATGAATTCAAGGAGGTTTACTCTCATGAGGAAGCTGGGTAGGTTAGTTAAAGCATTGGCGGTTTTGATGGCTGTGTGTCTCATTATCACCGTAATGCCTGATGACATTAGGGTTTTTGCGTCGGAGTATTATACGTTCGACGGAAAGGAAATGGGTCTGTACAGTGACGTTCAGCGTGTGCAGGTTGAGGGCGTGGACGGTACGATCTCATTTAATCCCGAGCTCGGAATGGTCGTTCAGGTATATGGCAGCAATCTCACGAAGATCAATATCCCTGCCGAGATAAATGGCGTAAAAGTCAGATCCCTTGCGGACTGGGCGATCCAGTACAGAGAGAAT